>JBOHTC010000270.1:0-2899 GCA_050733495.1 Gemmatimonadaceae bacterium
ACGAGAGCGTCGTTCTTCTCGAGGAAGGTCGCCAGACGGAGGAGAATCGTGTCGAGAATACCACCAGCTTCACCAGCAGCCACCATGTTGACGTAGAGATTGGTGAACGCGCGCGGGTGCTTCGAGAGAGCATCAGCGACGGTATTACCGGATTCGACGTCGAACACGACTTTCTTCGTGACTTCGGCGAGGGCTTTGTTATCGGTTTGCTCGGCGAGAATCGTCAGCGCCTGCACGAGCGGCAAGCCAGAGTTGATCATCGTCGAGAACTGACGCGTGAAGATGACGACGTCGCGGGTCTTGATTGCTCCGCGGCCGATTTTCTTGGCCGCGTCCTGGTCGATCTTGACGACGCTGAGGCGCTGTTTTCTGAGCTGTGCAATAACATCGTCGCGCGAGGAGGCATCGATAGTCGCTGTGCGCAGATCGCCGTTGAATGCTCTCGCCGTGTAAGTAAACGTAGCCATGTACTAATCCTCGATTAACGTCTGACTGGTGAGCCCGGTGCGGGCCCCCTTGTTGCCGCCGGCTTGCCGGGCGCGATCTTGCCGCCGCCGTCTTCCGCGGGATCCAGCTGCCCGATCATGCGCTGGAACTCCGTCGGATCGCCACTCACGCGCAGACACTCGTCGGCTGTGACTTCGCGAGCCATATAGAGCTGGTACAGGGCGTCGTTGAGCGTCTGCATGCCGTACTTCTTCCCGGCCTGCATCGACGAGTAGATCTGGTGCACCTTGTCGTCGCGGATGAGCGCGCGAATGGCTGGAGTGACTACGAGAATTTCAGCCGCCATCACGCGACCCTTGCCCTGAGCTTTCGGAAGCAGTGTCTGCGTAACGATTCCCTCGAGAACGAACGCGAGCTGGGCTCTCACCTGTGACTGCTGGTGCGACGGAAATACGTCGATGATTCGGTTGATTGCCTCGGCCGCCGAGTTGGTGTGCAGAGTTGCGAACGCGAGGTGACCGGTTTCAGCGATGGTGAGCGCCGCCTGGATCGTCTCCAGGTCGCGCATTTCACCGATAAGGATGACGTCGGGGTCCTCGCGCAGGGCGTACTTGAGCGCGTTGGCGAACGACTTCGTATCGCTCCCGATCTCGCGCTGATTGATGATGCAGCCCTGGTGCTTGTGGATGAACTAGATCGGATCTTCGACGGTGATGATGTGGCCTTTGCGCTCGCGATTGACCTTGTCGATCATCGCGGCGAGCGTCGTCGACTTACCAGACCCGGTTGGACCGGTCAAGAGAACGAGACCCCGGGGCTTCTCCGCCATTTTGGCGATCGAGCCCGGCAAGCCGAGTTCATCGAACGTCTTGATTGCGAAGGGAATCTGTCTGACGACGAGCGATACGCAGCCGCGCTGCTTGAAGACGTTGCCGCGGAAGCGCGCCAGATTCTGGATGCCGAAGGAAAAATCGAGCTCGTCCTCGAGCTCGAAGCGCTTCTTTTGCTGCTCGGTAAGCACCGAATAGGCAACGTGCAGCGTGTCCTTCGGGGACATCACAAAGTCGACGCCGGAATTGGTGATGTCGCCGTCGATGCGAAGCTTTGGCCGTTCACCCGCAACTACGTGCAGGTCTGAAGCGTTGCGAGAGACCATTTCCTCGAGGAGCGCGCGGAGATTTACCCCCTGCGACGGGGGCGGCGGCGCCGACGGTGTCGAGGTGTCTATGAACGGTAGGGATGTCATCAGATATCGGTTCGAGAGTTGAGGATCACGCTGCAGTTTCGCGGACAACCTGTTCGAGGGGAGTGATTCCCTTGAGCACTTTCAGCCAGCCGTCCATACGGAGCGTGAGCATTCCCTCTTCGACGGCGACTTTCTGGATCTCTGCGGCGCCGGCGCTCTGCATGATCAGCTTTCGCAGGCGCGGCGTCATATTCATCACTTCGTAAATTCCCTGTCGTCCCTTGAGGCCAGTGCCATCGCACTGCTCGCACCCTCTGCCGCGAAATGCCGGTAGATCTTCCATCTTCGTGTCGAGAGTTAATCCGTCCATGTAGGGCTTTGCGGTCTCGGTCGCGCGGGTCTTGGCATCGCTCAGCGCCATGTCCGTAAAGTGCAGATCACGGAGGGTCACTCCGCCACCAATTTTGGCGCCGGCGATCTCCGCCGCGTCCATCTTGTAGGCTTCAGCGCACTTGGAGCAGACGCGGCGCACGAGTCGCTGGGCGAGCACGAGATTGAGCGCCGAGGCAACGTTGAAAGGCTCGATACCCATGTCCATCAGACGAGTCACCGTCTCTGGCGCGGAGTTGGTGTGCAAAGTGGAGAGCACCAGGTGACCCGTGAGGGCGGCTTTGATCGCGATACCGCCCGTCTCAAGATCTCGAACCTCTCCCAACATGATGATGTTGGGGTCCTGACGAAGAAATGCCTTCAGCGCGGCGGCGAAAGTCATTCCGATCTCGTTTCGAACGAGGACCTGGTTGATGCCGAACAGATTGTACTCGACCGGGTCTTCCGCCGTCATGATGTTGACGTCGATGTTGTTGATCTTGGACAGGGCCGAATACAGCGTCGTCGTTTTTCCAGAACCCGTCGGGCCAGTAACGAGCACCATGCCGTAAGGATTCGAGATCGCTTCCATCAGCTCGCGCTCGGCGCGGGGCTCGATGCCGAAGGTCGAGAGGTCCAGCGTCAGGTTGCCCTTGTCGAGAATACGGAGCACCACTTTTTCGCCGAACAGAGTCGGCAGTGTCGACACACGGAAGTCGATCACCTTGCTGCCGATCTTGAGCTTGATGCGTCCGTCCTGCGGCACGCGACGCTCGGCGATGTTGAGGCTCGCCATGATCTTGAAGCGGGAAATCAGGGCTGGCCGCATCTTGATGGGCGGTTTCATGATTTCCTGCAACGCGCCGTCGATGCGGTAGCGAACGCGCAGCTCTTTCT
>JBOHTC010000271.1:0-39581 GCA_050733495.1 Gemmatimonadaceae bacterium
AACGGCAACTGTCGGAGCGCGCGGAACTGGATGCTCTCTCCGATCCGTTGGAACGCGCGTTGTTCGCCGGATTGAAGTGGTGAACATCGCCCAAGCCGCGACCGAGCTTGAGGTTTCTTGTCACGGAGTGAGGCTCGCTATCGACCTTTTCTGCGGACTTGGCCCTTGTTTCACGTGGATCGGTGTCGATCCTGGTGATTACGGACCGCTTAAAATGACCCAAGGCGCCACAGCGCGCGCCTCGGTGCTATCCACGGGCGCCCGGTCCCGTAGCGTGGCGCCACGGGCCGGGATTGCCGTCTAGCGGCCTTAATCGGCGTGCAGCGCCTGGGCCTGGACGGCGAGCTTGAGGAAGTCGCCGACCGGCAGCGCGTTCGGACCGAGCGGTTGCCCGCCCATCGTGCCGGTGTCGGGGTCGTAGTAGCCCGACTCCTCGACCGTGTTGAAGCGCTCGGCCGTCATGCCCGGCAGCTCCCGCAACTGCACGCCTTGAAACTGATGACTGTCGGTGAACGGGTACGGGCCGTGCGGCGGTAGCATGCCCGCCGCGAACATGACCTGTTGTTGTGGGTCTTTGATCTGTGCGTAGATCGCGAGGACCTTCCGCAGCAGCTTCGCGTGCGCGGCGGCGCACTCTTGCGCGCTGTGCGTTACCTGAATGGGAGCGTGTCGGTGGAAAAAGCTGAACATGGAACCTCCTATTTGGCGTTGTACTGCGTCACCATCGCCGGGAGATCCGTTGCTGGATCGCCGGTGACGGTAATCGAAAAGGTGCCAGCCTGGCCGGACTTGCCAGGTGCTGGCGGCGGCGCTGGCTCGGGAAGCGTCGTGACCGTCGGCGGCTCCGGCCCGGTGCCGGAACCGCGGAAGCGCGCCTCGACGGAGGCGGCCCAGCCGTGCAGGTCCGCTACGAGCGCCTGCACGTCAGCGCTGGCTGTAGTGGCCACCATCGCCGCCGCGGTCGGGTTTTTCTTGCGCAGGTATAGAAAGCCGCCAATGACCACCAAGACGATGATAATCGGACCGAGAATCCACCAATCGATGCCGCCAGCGGCCGGTTGGACCGGCGTAAGCGTCTGGCCCCAAGCGGCGACAGTGATGAGCAATATCCATGCGAGAGCGAGCTTCACGGGTTTCCTTTCTGTGTGCACGCGGTAAAGAGCTTATCCACGGCCGCCGCGTAATCGGCCAAGGCGACGGCATCGGCGAGCTCGGCCGCGGCCAATTGCTCGGTGCTTGCCGTCTCGGGATCGATCGGGGTCGACGGCGGCAGCACGGGCCGCTCGGCCTCAGTGAAACAGGGAACGGCAACTGGCACCTTGACCTGCACTGTAGTCGTGCGGACTTCGGGCGCGATGGGGCCGTCGAGCGTCGTGCAGCCGAGCATGACCAGCGTCAACGCGAAGATGATGGCGAAGTCGAATAGGGCTAGAATCGCCAAATGAGCGAACCTACGGAAACCGGCAAACTGAAATATCCGGAGGTGCCGGTCGGCCATTACTCGGCGAACGAAACGCCAGGACCGGCGTGTACCTGCACGCCGAGCTGCGCCGATGCGTGCACCGGAAGCTGCGGCTGCAAAGCGTGCCACGAAAGCTATAGCGATTTCCTGAGCGCGGAGTAGGATCACTTCCCCGCCTTCGCCGCAGCCAGCGCTCGAGCAGCATCCCGCAGGAGCTTGTCGGTCTTGGCGAGCTTTTGCTCGCAGGTCTCGTCCTTGACCGGCGGGCGCGAGGCAATCTCCTGGTAGCGGGCGATCGCGGTCTGCGCTACCTGGTGCGACGCCTGACCAGCCGCCTCCGCGGCGCGCGCGCGTTTCAGGTTGGCCGCCGCCGTCCCCTGCCACAGATCAACCAGGTCGCTCTGTGTCTTAGCCGTGGCCTCGCACGAGGCTACGTCGGCCAGAGCGTCCGCGCCCTGCTTTTTCGCGGCTACGAGCTGCGCGGTCAAGCTGTCGACGGCCGCCTGGTCCTGCTTGATCTGCGCGGCCACGAACGGCGCGGCGATCGAATGCTGGACGCTGTGCCATGCACCGATCGCTCCGGCTAGTAGGCCGAAGGCCAAGACGGCGTAAACGATAAGCTGGATCACGCTATCGTCGCCATGTAAATAGCGGTGCGCTGCCGCTTATGCCCAGCAGGATATTCAATAGCACGATCACGATGATGACTACGAGAATAACGGTCGCGATCTTGGCGAACGGCTCCGGGAGCGCCAGCCTGCCCAGCGCCCACCACAGCACGTAGAAGATCAGACCGAGAATGACAAGCTGCACGAACAGACCAAGCAATCCAGTTCCGACGATCATGATCCTTTCCTTTCGCGGTTCTACTTACTTAGGTCCGACGCTGTCTTGCGAACGTCGACGAAACGCTGCTGCGCATCCTTGAACTCGTCGTAATACTGCGCGCACGCCTTGTGCTCGAGATCGCTCATAAGCTGACCGTTGTCTTTGGCGATGTCGCAATCGTTGACCCGATTGCGAAGCGCTACGACCTCCGTCTTGACCGACTGCACCGTGCTCCATGCCATGAGCCGGGTGAAGTTGGCGTACTGAATATGAGCGTTAGTCCTGGTCTCGTAATAGTTCAGCGCCCACAGCGCGGCCGGGCCAAGGCTGACCATGATGCCGACGAAGAGCGCAATACTGGACAGAGTGATCACCGGATGGCGGCGCGCGGCTCCGGCCACATGGTCATGCCATTGCTCGCGCGCACGCTCGGCTACGGCCCGTACCCGGCTCTTGGGCTTCGCTTTGGCTTTGGTCATGGCGTGGTCACCTGAGTGATGTTTGTGGTGGTCTGCGGCGTTGGCGTCTTGCGACTATCGCCCCAGAGGAACACGCCGAGCGCGGTGAGCGTCGCACCAAAGACGCTACCGACTCCGATCAACCCGTCGCGAAGTTCGGTAAATGGGAACGCGCGGGCCTCGTCGTAGTACTGCTGGATGAACGCAGCGACCACCATGAGAGGCACGACAGTAAGCACGACGATCAACACCCAGAACAGCGAGAAGTAGCCGACGTTGACGCTGTGACCGTCGTCTTCAGTGATGGCGTTCCGAAACAGACCTATCTTCGGCGGCGAAACAACGACGGGAACGATCGCGGCAGGCTTCGGCACGCGCTTCATGGTATGAACACTCTCCGGCCTGACGCCGGAGCCACAACCTGTATGTGGCACCATCGCGGCGTGCTGGCTGGCGACTCCTGCCACAACCCGATCCGTACCAGCGCTGCCGTTCCTTCGACCGACAGGCACCAGTTATCAAGCGCCTCGTCGTCATCAGACAGGTCGCATGCCTGGCCTGTCATGTGCTTCGAGTTTGGTTTCGCATTGAGCGTGGTCGCGTTGACTTCCGGCGGCCGCCATCCGCTGTTGACGGTGCGATAGGATCCCTGGGCCTGTGATGCATAGAACGACGCGAGGAGTTCGTTGCATTTGGCGACGGTGATCGCGGCATTGGCCTGGATCTCCGGCGTGAGCTCGCTCGCGTAGGCGACGTCACGGCCCTTGTAGAAATCGGCGAGAGTGATTTCAGCCATTCGGCACCTTCCCGTAAATGCCGCGCAGCAACATCTCCAGCGCTTCGACCTTGCGTTCCAGCTTCTCGACGTGTTCCTGCAGCATCCCGACTTTGGCAACCGCCTCAGCGGCCCGTTGATTGGCTTGGTTCCGCTCTTCAAATGCCGCCGCCGCTCGGTCCTGCTCGCGATCAGCGCGTTCGATCTGGCGCGCGACCTCGCGCTCCAGGCGTTGAATCGTGTGCTCGGTGGCGTCATCTATCCGGCGGACTTGTCTTCCGTCCGCCCGGTCGACCTCGATATCGACTTTCGCCTTCGACCATTGCCGGAGTAGCCACCGAACGCCAAAGGCCGCAGCCGCTACCAGGCCGGTTGCGATCGTCCATGGATCAGGGATGTTGTCGAAATTCAATTTAATCACCGCGGAAGCCATGGCCGGGATTTATCGCCGTGCGTGCGAATACCCAGCACGCCGCCGCCGCGAGTGCGATATTTACAGCGGATAAAGAGACTGAAGGCCAGCGGGCGATGGTGACCGCAGCTCCCATGCCACCGAACAATAGGACACCGACCAGATTGACGACCCATGCAATGCGAGGACGTTGGACGCCCTCGATAATTCTCCAACTCTCTGCGAGCGTATAAGCTGTCCACGCGCATCCCCAGTACGTCCAAGGCATGATGCGCTCCATGTAGTGACAGGCAACATAAGGACATTTGTCGCCGTCGTGCCAGAAACCCAAGGCCAAAAAGCCGGCTGCTACGCAGAGCGTCAGCTTCGTCGGCGACGGATCCGACTCAAGGACGAGCATGCGAAAACGTCGCCGGATGCTGCGCTGCTCGTCCAATGGATGGCTGCTCACGGCCCAAGTCTTCCTTTTTGAAAAGGTGCGTATAGTTCGGCGTCGGCGCCGATCCATGCATGCAGCTGCGCCAAGATCTCATCGTCCGTCCGGTCATGGCCGGGCCGATGGCGATCATTTCCCATGTCCGCCTCCTCTTTCTCGACAGGCCCACTGTGTTAGAGTGAATCGTTTGTCAAGACTGTCCAATAAAAATTGGTTGCTACACTTCTTCAATCTGCAAATGGCTCGTCAGTCGTGAAACCTGACGGCCTATAGCATTCAGCGCTGAAAATTCAGCATTCACGATGTTGTCGCGTTCCAAGCGGGTGCCATCTTCCGGGAACAAGGAAAGCACCAAGTCACGCCCCGTTCCGCACTGCCGTGCGATGTCTAGCCACGCCGCGCGCTCATCCTCATGAATGGAATTCAGATCCATTTGCATGACGCGCCAACTGACACCGACGTTGGTGCGCCTGCTGCCGCCTCGGGATCGGTTCACCTCTGTCTGGTCGACAAAGCCAAGCGTCGCGCCGTAGTCTGGATTGACGGCAGCCTCGAAGTATTTGCCTAAGAAAAACCGGCACACCTGCCAGTACGCCGCGCCGTAGGTAGACACATTAGCGGCGAAACTGATCTGATAGCTTAGACATGCGGTCGGCGTGAAATAAAGCCAGTACGGAGCATCAAGCAGGAACGGATCGATGCTTCCGCTACCGTACGGATTGATGCCCCAATCGGCACCGTCTGTCGGCACGACATTGATGACAGCGAGCGCACCAGAATCGTAAACTTGCGTTGTCCATGCAGCATCGCTATACAGTTGCAACTGCACAGTGCCGCCATGACAGCGGTGACGGAAGAAACCAAAGAATGAGGCAGACCTAGCCAATGAATCGGCGAAAGTTCCGCGCACGTACTGGTCTGTTCCGTCGGTGGATCGCCATACCTTCGAGCGCTGGCAATTTTGCGTGTTCGGCGCTGTCATGTCGGTCGCCGACACAAATTGCGTCGACAGCGTCGCCTCGTCGTGAAAGTTGCGAGGCACTATGCGAAGATTGGCTGGCATGGTCAATTCTGAACGCGTATCGTCGAACCCTTAATCGTCAGCGTGCCGCCGCTGCTAATGACATCGGAGCCGAAGTCATTAACGCACACAAGTTCGTCAGCGCTGGCCGCTCCGCCGCGTGACTTGTAGACAACCTGCTTGCGCGCGGTGATCGTCGAGGTCGCAAACGCTTGATCAGAATAAGCAGCGTTTTGCTGGTTGTTGACCAGGTCTGGCGTCAAGGTGAACGTGACTGCGCTGCCACCAGCGGTATAACCGGTGCCGGTGACCTCGTCGGTGATATCAGATCGCTTGAGGTGTGAACCTTTCGATTCAGCATAGCTCGCCGTTGTTAGCATTGCCTTGAATGTATCTGTGTCCAGATCGATATTGCCTTTTTGCAGATCGTCCCAGAATGAATCAAAGATAATGCTTGCCATCAATCGTCTCCGGTTAACCAGTTCAAGCGCTGATCCATTCCGCCAAGCAATAGCCGTCGCGGCCGTAGTCGCCGAGCAGCGTTAATGCCGGCGTTAGGAATTTGCGAGTCGTTTCATCATCTTCCTCAACTTATAATCCTTGCCACTCTATGAGAATGTACCCGTCTGCACCATCACCGCCGCCAGTAGCCGGTCCCGTTGTGAATCCTGCGCCGCCGGAGCCGCCAGCTCCGTAGCCTTGACCGTTCCCGCCTTTCGGCGGAGAAACGGCACCAGCCGCGCCAGTGCCGCCCATGCCGTAAGGCGAGGAGCCCCCGCCAGCGCCGCCTTGGTGAGCGCGCCCATCGCCGAGAACGCCGGATCGCGCGCCTGGAATACCCCCAGGATTGCCCTGACAGGGGCCGCCAACGGTACTAGGATTAACGGAATTCGAGCCAATGCCGCCGCCGCTCGATCCGCCAAAGAAATAGACCGCTCCTTCGGCGACTCCTTCAATTCCATTTTGACCGCTGGTTTGTCTCGCGCCTCCACCGATACCGCCGCCGGCTCCGCTAAAGCCGGTGTTGCTGGTGTTCCCTCCCTTGCCAGGGGCAAGAGAGAATGTCGCAAAAGAACTTGCTGTTCCATCGCTGCCGGCAGCATTATTCGGCCCCATCCCTCCTTGTCCGACGACAATCGCGACACCAACGCCAGGCGTTACCTTGAGCGGCGATCGCCAACAAAACTCCCCGCTGCCGCCGCCGCATCCGCTACTGGTCTGATTCGCACCTAGAGCGGCGCCACCGCCGCCGCCCCCACCAATTCCACTGACCCACACATAGCTGACGCCAGGACCGGGCGTAAACGTATAAGACCCAGCCCCAATAAATTCTTGGCGTTTTGTCGGAGAGGTCACGCTACCCAAGCCACTAGAACATAGCCGTCCGCGCCGTTACCGCCCCCGAGAGTAGTCGTAGCGTGCACGCCACTGCCGCTCCCGCCGGTTCCATAGGCGGTGGCATTGGCTCCCGCAACGCCACCGTTGGCACCGACAGCACCGACGCCGTAAAAACTTGAGCCGCCGCCGCCACCGCCGCCGCCGGTCCCACCAGCCGCACCAACATTGCCTGCGGCGCCACCGCCTAAGCCACCAGCAGTTATGGAACTGCTCGCTCCACCACCACCGCCCGAGCCGCCGAATTGAAGGTTGGAATTTGCGGTTCCAAGCGCTCCGCTATTCGATCCAACCGCGCCGCCGTTTCCGCCCCTGTTCCCACCGCCAGCGCCACCTGTCCCGGCTGTTGCGCCGCCATTGCCGCCACGAACGAAGAATACCGTTGTGCCATTGTCAAACGAAGTATCGCCACCGACGGACCCTGGCTGTGCGGTCACCTGCGACGCCGCGCCGCCCGGACCACCAGCGCCGACAATTACCGTTGCCGTGCCGCCGGCTGTAACAGCGACCGGCGCACTCTGCGCGAGTTCTCCGCTACCACCGGCGCCTCCAGCTACCGACCCGGATATTGTGGTACTACCCCCACCGCCGGCGGCTATCTCTGTTAACCATACCAGCGACACACCGGCCGGAACATTGAACGTATACGTCCCGGCGCCTATAAATTCTTCACATTGCAATACGCCAGAAACCGGAAAGGTCGCCTGCGACGCCGCCGTCAGGTGCCCATCCGCATCGACATCGAAGATCGGGTAATGTGTGCCGTCGCCGTAGGTCGCCGCGGTAACGCCGCTTACGTCATGGCTGATAACCCCAGTTGCTGTTATTGGATCCGGCGTTACGCTAATGGGCGCCGTCGCGGTGATACTGGTGATGGAGCCACTACCGCCGCCGGAGCCGCCGCCACTGAATCCGCCTTCGCCGCCTCGCGTACCGTTTCCAGTCGCGCTGCCGGCAACAAAGCTAGCAGTCGCTTCAAAAGTAACGCCGACTGCCATTCCATCGATGGCCGATGTGGCAAAGGCAGCGCCAGCAATCAAACTTGCGACAGCAAGCAATATCCGAGCAGGCCCGGAGTACGGCGAACCATCGGGAGGCTCCGTCGGCCGCGATCCGTAAGGAGACTGCACGTTGTCTCGAGCGAGCAGCTTAATATCGATCTTCGACGGCAGCTTGATATCGGTCGAGATCAGTTGAAACTCGACGCCAGCGTCATAGCCGAAGCGCGGCAGCGCCAGCGTGACTACATCGCCCAATTCGAGATCGTAACAATCGATACCGACCGTCATGCTCGCAGTGGTAAGCCACGGCAGCGACGCAGCTAGCCGCGTCTCCATCCACGAGCGCAGCACAGTCACATCGGTCGCATCGTCGGCGCCGGAAAGCAGCGTGTCGATCTGCGGCGACTCCACCAACGTCTTGTTATACAACTCTGGCGCATTCGCGTAATCGTCGCCGACGCCGTTGTCCTGAATAGCGTACAAACCGGACCGCGTGAACGCAGCCCGTTCATCTGGCGACAGGGAGGCGGCAAGGTCGGTCTGGACCGACCAATTTTTCGACATGGTCGCCTGCAGCTGAAAATATGTCGGCGTAGCACGGTCGAGCCGAAGCGTTCCTTGGTCGATGTCATCTTCGGTCAGAGTTCGCGAGGAAGCGACACCGAGCCCGGCGATGTAGTTGGGCCGCAGACGCCCAAAGGTGAACCTGCTGTCGCGGCGAATAGCCCAAAAACAAAGGCCGGAATCGGTCAAATCGCCCAGCAGATCCAGAATGTTGCGCTTGTCGGCAATGCTGATGCCGATCTGATAATCCTCGCCGCCAGCTGCCAACCACGCCTTGACGCCGGTTCCGGGACGCGCATCGTAGGTCGGGCCTGGACCATAATAGAGTCCAAGCACGGCAAGGCCAACGCGATCACCAACGAAATGGCTCATCGCATCGCTAACGCAACGATATTCGTTCTCAGGACCAGGTATGCAATAGAGTAGATCGGCGGTAATCGTTCCCGCCGGATTGGCGAGCAACGTCACCGTACCGTCACCATTGTCGGTAAACACGACCGGCACGCCCTTGTCCCGAATCGTCATTACGTAGGGTCCTGCGGCGGTCACCAAACCATCGCCCGTGTCGCTGTGCACGTAAACCAGCGTAGGCTGGTCAAGCACCATGCATTCAACCTGATGTACCAAACCGAAATTAACCGGGCGCCACTGATCGGCATTTGGTCCCGTCCCGCCGATCTTGATCGCGCCACCGATGCTTTGATCTAGCAGGACGCCAGTGTCTTTTAGGGTAATGCTGATGCGATCGAACGACGGCGCAGAAGCAATCACCGAAAAGGCGGAAAATATGAGACGAAAATCGGACGCCGGCCAACTCGTGTCGCCCAGATAGAAGCGAATAGCGCTGCCGTCGATCGCCAAGCCGAGGATTAGATCCTGCGCACCGTCGGCGTTGTCTATCTCCAAGGTGCCGATTGATGACGTGTAGGAACCGAGTTGGTTGCCCCCGAGTGCCCGCGAGTAGTGCGGCACGCTATTGATGCAATCCGTGTAGGCGTTCGCTTGGCTGGCGTCAAAATACTCGCGGTCGGAAAAATACAGAGTCCCGGTCTGCGGCGACGCCGGCGATCCCGACTCGAACTGATAATCCAACTCGACCAATACGCACCGGCTCGCGCCATCGCGCAACAGCCAATCGCTGAATTCCTGATCCGTCATTTGCGGTGGCTCGCAATGGCATCGACAATCGCTAGCTTGGTCTGCGCCAATTCCTGTTCGAGGCTGGCAGCATCATCCGTTCCGGCATCCGCCTGCGCCTTTGCCGCATCCATTAGCGCGGCGATGAGCTGCTTCACCATTTGCCTGATATCATCTGACGATGCCAGCTTGCCGCCAGTAGACGGTAGCGCCGCGGCTATCTGCGAGGTCGCACTATTGGCGGTCGGCGTAGCGACGGCCTGCGGCGCCGCTGGCAGAACTGGATCGCTCGTAACCTGACTGCCAAGCGTTCGCAACGCGCTCTGCACAGCGTTGAAGATGTCCGTATATTGCTGGCCCGACGCAAAGTTGGTGCGGGCCAGATTCAGGTAGGTATCCGCGAACTTCGTGACATCGCCCAGCGCGCTCTGGTCACCGCCCTGGGCCTTGGCCAATTCGGCCGCATACTGGCTCTGGGCGTCGACGAGCTGCTGCTGCGGCGATAGCGGCGACAGGTTGCCGAGCGTGAGACTATTCGCGTAATCGAGAATGGCCTTGCGCAGCGCGTCGAGCTGACTAGTCACTCCGGTCACGCCGGTCGACGTACCGGCTATGATCGATGCCCACTTCTGGTTGAAGATAACGATCAGCGCCGCAAGGGCATCGCTGTTATTGTGGAAGATGCCTTGCTGCTGGGTGTACCAGTCCTGCAGGCTGACGAGTTGCTCGGCAATGCCGGAGCCGTACTGCGCCTTTAGCACGGTAAAGCGCGCGAGCTCGTCGCCAAGCTGGGCGTTCGTCGCCTTGAAGTCTTTCAGCTCGTCCTGCAGCGAGACGACCAGCGCGTTATTGCTGAACTGACCGTAGGTCGCGATGGCCTCGTTCAGCGCCTCCTGAATGTTGTTTATTTGGTCGGTAAAGAGGCCAATCTTTACGCCCGTCTTGTCGCCGAAATCGCCGGTGCTCTGGGACAGAATGGCGTCGACCTTCTTGCCGAAGGCGTCGACCGCTTTCTGCGCCGAGCTTTCCACGCTCGCGGCGCTCACGCTCTGGCTCGCGCTGATGATCGCATTGGCCGCAGTGGTAAACGTCGTAGCGGCCGTTTTGGTGGCATTGGCGATGTCGTAGATCGCGGGGGCCAATACAATGAGCTTCTCATATAGAGCTTCACCCGCCGGTGTCGTGCGATCGATGCCCTCGATAAGCTTCCGGAATCCCTCGACCGTAGTCGGGATAGTGATCCCGAGAGAGACCTGCGCATCACTGACCTGTTTCAGATCGTCGGCATATGTCTTGGCCTGCTTCTCGGCATCGCTGTAAAAGTTCTGGTTGAAGAAGTCCTGCGCGCTCTGCGCCGCCGAGGACAGCGCGTTGCTGACATTGCCCAGAGACTGCGCTGCATCGTCCGCCGTCCCGTGAACCTGTACGAAGAGCGGAGCCAAGGCGAGAACCGAGGCGTACATGTGCTGGCCCGCGGAGGTCGTGAGGTCAAAACTATTCAGCAGGTCAAGGAACTGTTGGTGCGTCTGCGGAATAGCTAGTCCGAGATCCGTAAAGTCAGAATTGAGTGTGGCGGTCGCGTTGGCCATCCGCTGCGAACTGGTCAGGAAATTGGCGTTCAGATAGTTGAAGGCGTCGAACGCTGCCTTTGCGCCGCCGAGCGCGTCAATAAAGTCCGGGATCGACTGCCCCGTTAGCGCGCCGAACTGGTCGCGGAGCCCCGGCAACACGTCGCCAAAGCTGACGAGAATCGTGGCAAATGCGGTGACCTTGTCGGCCGTCTCCTGCGTCGCATCCACCAGGCCAGACTCGATGTTCGCCTTTAGGTCAGCCGGCAGATTCTTGGTCAGGTCGTATATGCTGAGCAGCGAGTTGGTAAAGGTTGCGATCTCATCGGCCGTCCCTTTAAAACCAGCCTCCACGCTGGCAAGTGCCGGGTCGAGTGTGCTGAACGCCGCTTGCACGACCTGCTGCAACACCTGGCCACCGTACTTCTGCAGGAAGTCCTCGGTGGTGAAAGTCCCGGAGAACGCCTGGAAGGTCATGTTCTTCAACACGGCGGCAAAGGCGGCCGACTGCTCGGGCGAGAAACGCGTCGCGAAGGCATCCAGCGCGCCGGAAACGATCTTGTTGAAGACCTGCGCCGCCTCGCCGCTGAACTGTTGCGTGCCGACGTCGCTGAAGCCGATGTTGCCGAACTTGCTCGCCGTGAAGGCGTTGTCTTCAAAACCAGTCGTGCCCGATGAAATACTGAACTGGCCTTGGACCGCTGACGGTTCCTTCTTGAACAGACCGGCCAGCAACGGTATCGCCAAGCCCAGCAGCGGCACGAGCGGACCAAGCGTGCCAAGCAATGGCGCTATGGCGCCAAGTCCGAGCGAGTCAGCAAAGCCACCCAGCGTCCCCGGAGCAATCGCTCCAGGCAGGAATGCGTCACCCGCCACCTGCCCCAAGCTGAGCAGTCCGCCGAGCCCACTCCCACCACCGAACAAACTGGACAACGACGACAACGGATTGCCCTGCGCACCAAATGAAGCGCCGGCAGCGCTAGCCAGCGACGGCGAAATAGCGGCCACAATCGATAGCACGATCCTCTGCGCCGCGATCTTGGCAATCGCTTCAAGACCCCACTGCTTGAAATTGTTCCAAAGGTCCTGAAAGCCGGTCTTGCCTTTCTGTACTATGCCGACCAATCCTGTTGCCAACGCATCTGTCCCCTGCTGCACAAGATCAAGCTGTTGTTTCAGGTCTTCGCCAGCCTTTAATGTGCCGGCCAATTGCTGCCGCAGCGCGATCTGCTTCTGCATGGCAGCAATGGTTTTATCATCCGCGCCGGCGGCGCGCTGGTCAGCAAGCAGTTTTTCGTCCTGAGCCGCAACATAGAGTTGCACCGCCGATGCGGCCACGCCAATGGTTTCGTTGGCAAGTTGCTGCTGCGCGACCTGATTTTTTAATGCGTCATTACTCTGCAATATCGCCGGATATTCCTTTTGCAATTGCTCGAAATAATCTTTGCCTGTCTGGGTCGCTTTCTCCTTGACGACATTGACCTCGCCCAATGCCTTGACCTCTCCGCTGTAAGCTTGAATCAGCTTAGTTTCCAGCTCGTATACAGCCTTCAGGTAGTCGCCATAACTCTTGAATTTGGACGGATCGAGGGCAACAATCTGTTGCTGCAATGCCTCGACTTGCTGAACCTGCGCCGTCAGAGCCTCTTCTAACTGGTTCTGCTCGACGGCGAGATTTGTCTTTTGCAGGTTTGTACGCTGTTCCCAATATTGAGCAAAATCAGTAAGCCCGCGCGCGTAGGACTTATCCAGATCAGCGAGCGCGTTGCTAATCGCCTGCTCCTGCTGCTTGGCTTCGCTGGCGCTATAAGCGACAGCTAGATCAGTCAGCGCCTTACCATAGCCTGCAAGGGCTTTGCTTAGATCAACATAAGCCTCCTTGACGCCAGGCGGCGGAGGCGGAAGTGGCTTGACACCAGCGGTTGCAGCAGCTGTTTTCTTAGCCGACATTTCATAATCGACCAGGTCGCCAATCGTAGCTTTGATGGCCGTCCTGGCCTTATCATTTTCTGCTGCTAGTGCGGCCACCTTCGAATTGAATTGCGTAATTGCGGTACTGGCACCTCCTTGCAGCGAATTGCCGAAGGCGATCACGTCCGCGCTGAAACCGGAAAGCGCCGGAATATGACTGAGCCCCTGTCCAACTAGGACGACAAACTCGCCAAAGCCCTGCTTCATGTTCTCGACAGCCAGCGTAAAAGCCAACTTAACAGCTTCCCAAGCAGTCTGCCCGGCATACTTAAGATCGGCCCAACCAAGCTCGATCGCCTGCACGAAATAGAGGCCGTAGACCCGCGCCTCCTCAAAATTGTCGCGCAGCCATTCGCCCAGTTTGAATCCGGTAAAGCCGGCGAAGAGCAACGCCGGCAGCGTCTTGGCCAACGCCGCCGCCGTGCCGAAGAGCGTCGTGAACGATGCCGCAGTCGTCGCAAACGACTGCTGCATCAGAACAGCGGTGGCCGTCGTGCTTGCACCGAGGAAGGTGTTGCGCAGCGTCGCCGTCTCGGCCGCGGCACTGTAGGCGGTGAGGGCCGAGGCGGCCAGGGCTACGGCAGGCGGGAATGTGATGAAGGCAATCGCCGCTGCGATAGCAATCTGCTTGAAAGTATCGAAGCCGCTGACGACTGCCGACAGCACGGGTATTAGCGTGTTGGCGATGGCGACCGCGACGGCGGTCATTTGCTGCTTGAGTTTCGTCCAGGAGTCCTCGAGATCGCGAGCGGCTTGGGCCTCTTGCGCGGTCACCTTCACATTGTCGAGGCCGCGATCCGCCAGCTCCTGCATGAATGGCAACAGGGCAGCACCGCTCCTGCCCAATAACTGCTGGGCGATTGCGGTCTTACCGAGACCGTCCTGGTACTGGCTAAGGCGCTGCGCGACGGCAAGGATGGCCTCGTCAGTCGTCGAGTACTGAGCGGCGAAGGTCTTGGCATCGAAACCGAGCCGCGTCAGGGCATCGGCCTGCAAGCCCGTTCCCGAGGCCGCCTTCGTGACGTTGTTGGCGAACAAGGCCAACGTCTTCGCGACTTGGTCTATGTCGACGCCGGCATACTGGGCAGCGGTCCGCATGGCGGAGAGCGATTCAACCGTGGCACCAGTGCGCTGCGCCAACCGGGAAAGGCTCGCCTCCATGTCAATCGCGCCAGTGATCGCGGCCGCGAAGGCTCCCGCGCCAATCGCGGCAAATGCAGTCTGCACGGCGCCCGTGATGTTCGTCGCCGCAGCACCGAGTTTCTTGACGTTGTCGATGGCCGAGGCGAACGCCGGCCCCGACGTATCCTCGCCGGTTATCACCACTTTGTTGATCGCGGCGATATCAGTCATCTGGCTTCGCCATCACCGAGAGAAACGCGCGGTCGATCCGCACAATAATGTCGACCTCGAGCGGAGACAGCCTTCGCCGCGTGAGCCTGGAATAGGCGTCGATGTCCGTATAGCCGATGGGGCTGGGACCAAACCCAGAACCGCCGCGAGCGGCATGCAGATCATTGAAATAGCCGATGAGATAGCGCAACGCGCGCGGACACGGAGGGCCAGCGAGTTCCTGTATGGCTCGCCCCGTTTGCCTTGACGCACTTTCCAGGTGTTCGCGCCGCGTTGAGCCATCTTTCGCCGGCCGATTCAGTTTGAAGTGGTGCTCGCAGTGGGCGATAAGCTCGCCGACTGCGGTTTGATAAAATTTTCGACCGCCCGCAGCGCCTCATCGATCTGGTCGCGGACCCAGCCGAACTTCGGATTCGAATAGAGCTCGCGTGCGTTCTGCTGGCTGAATGGATACGGCTTCTGTTCCATCTCCATATTTTTCCAGCCGAGCGTGCAGAGCACCAGCCGATCGACTTGCTGATCGCGAAGCTCGTCGGGGTCTTCGTCGAAGTGCACCTTGCCGTGCTTGTTCAGCTGGCGCAGTCCTCGCCCGGTGAGCCTCTTTTCGAGGGCTTGCCGAACCGGATGCGTGGGTCCGGCGAGTTGAAACACGATGTCGGTCTTATCGCCAGCCGGCGTCTTCAATGAATAGTCGGTGGCGTCCTGCTGTTCCAGCGTTTTCAGATCCATGATGGCCTCGCAATGTGATCCCACCAAGCGCCCAGGTGCCACGGCTGCGAGGCCAAATGGCACCCGGGGCCGGCGGGAAAGGTTGGACCTAGGCTGCGTCCGAATCCTGTACGACGATCGTCGACTGCTCGCTCGTGGTGCCTGAACCACCGTTCGCGTTGTAGAGCGCCGTGTAGGGACAGGTGATGATGATTCCGCCCTCCCCGTCCGACTTCGTAGCACCCCCAAGCTTCACGAGAGACATGACGAAGCTGACGAATTTCGGCGACGCGCTATTGTCGACAGTGAAGACCCCGATGATGCTGACCTCGGTCTCATTGTCGAACGCCGAGATGAAGGTCGCATCCTGGAGATAGGCGGTGAGTTGCCCCGAGACTTTCACCCGGCCGAGGAAGACGTCGGGCGTGACGTTGGAGCCCACCACGGCGCCGACAGTCATCCCGCCGTCGATCTTGATGGTGAGGCCCGTCACGACCGCAACCAGCGCTCCGGCGAAGAACACCGCGCCGTTGACCGCCGCAGTCAAGCCGGTCGTGCTCGCTGCCGCAGGCGATGTGAAGACCGACGACGTCCCAAGCGGGTTCGCGCGGTTGTAGCCCATGAAGCCAAAGTCGATGCTGGCGAGTCCGGTTGCCGGCAGGCCGACGTCGACGGTGTTCACCTTGCAGCCGGTGTAGACCTCCGAAATCGGCGTCCCAGTCCCGAACAGTTTCTCGATCGTGCTGCTTTTGTTCGTGTGGCCACTGCTGGGAATGAAGGTCTTCTTACCGACGGCGCTCAGGCCCACGCCCTCACCCGCGGCATCGGCGGTGATTGTGGCCGTGCTGCCGTCCATGTTGACAACGCCCATCGATCCGGTGCCGAGTGCCGTGGCGATGTAATAGCGCCCGTTGTTCGCGGCGTTAGCGCCGGTGAATCCGCCGGCAGTGCCGGTGCCAGTGCCGGTCGCGACCACATCGCCGACCTTGAAGCCAGCCGCGATGAATCCGCCGCCGGAGTCGGTGAAGCCGCCCGAGACCGCTGCAATGGTCGTGCCATTGATTGTGCCGCCAACCGCGAAGCTGCGGCGCAGCGCATGGCCGACGAACGTCGAGTAACTGCCCGGCGAGAGTCTGCCCTTCAGGCTTCCCGCGACCTTGCGCATCCCGTGTCGGAAGTCGCTGACCTGATAGGTCTTGATGATTTCGTCTGACTCGTAGGTGTCCTTCGAAAGATCAAGGTCGATCGTAACGCGGCGCAGCAATGTGGCGCCGGTTCCTACGTTTGCCGTGCCAAAGTTCGTTTCTTCCTTGTACGCGACATCGGTTTGTACCCCAGTAGGGATCGTCATGATTGCTCCTTCGCTGCGTTACGTTTCACTTCTAAAGCGCCGTTTCCGGCGCGTTCTCTGCGACGTAATACCGTGCCTCATACGTCATCGCGATTTCCCCGGTCGGCTGTTCTGCCGTACCGGTCAGATCGAAATCCACGCGCCTGATGGTCAGGTGCTTCCACGGGCCCGCGATTGGCATGGCCAAGGCCTGCTCGACCTCGAGCCCAATCTGATTCAGAAGACTCCCGAAGCCGTCCTTCGTCGCCACAACTCCCGCTACTTGGATGCGACAGAGTCGGTCCGTAATCCGCGGCGCCGGGAACTGATCGACGGCTACGTCTTCCGTCGCCGGCGGGAACCGCACGACTAGCGCGGGCAGTTCCGTCCTTTGGAGGGGCGAGACGCGATCGCGAAAGACGTTGGTCGAGCCCACGGTCGGCAAGCCCGTCACCGCGGTCTTGATCGCTTCCACCATCAGTTCGCGGACATGGCTCACGCGAGATCCAATTTGATCCGCATCCAGCCCTGGCCATCGGGCTCGTTTCCAGCCGACTCGTAGGCGATGCCGTTGATGACGAAGCGATCGCCTTGAGCAAGATCCGGCACGTCAGCCGCTTTGCACTCGACCATCGGCGCGCTGCTCTCAACGAGATTGCCCAGCGGCTCGAAATAGGGTCGGTAGAAGCTCACGACGATTGACGTCGGAAGCCCGCCCTTCGGCGTGTAGACGGCGCCCACAACCCCAGGGCCATCCTCGGGCAGGAACTCATCGAGGTCTTCGACGAAGGCCATCAGAAGAAGACCCTCGCCTTTCCGCGAGCGCTCATCACCACTCGACCGGCGAAGGCTTCTTCCACAGCCTTCTTCGCACCGGGCAGGACGTCGTAGTCGTCGAAGACCATGACGCCGCCCGAAACCATCCTCGGGGCAATCGCCGCGCAACAGGCTTTGACGCTCGCGTACTGGTCGCAATCGATGTGAGCGAGTGCTATCGGCCCGACGTCATCGGTCAATGTCTCGGGGAAAATCCCTGGTTTGAAGATGGCTTCAGGAATCGCGGACCTCACGGCCTCGAGCGTCGTATCACCGAAGTCGCCGATCTTGTGATGATCAACTTCCGGGTCCGCGGTCGGGATCCCAGTGAAGGTGTCGAACAGAAACAGCATCCGGTTCTGCTCGCGCGCGACCTCGGCCAGTCTGGTAGCACTCCCACCCTTGTAGACACCGACCTCAACCAGATCGCCAGGAGGAGCAGCGCGAGCGGCTTCTGCGAGCTCGTGCAGCGTGTCCTCCGCGATCTCGCTATGCATCACGTCGCTCTCGCGGCGCGGCGCATCATCGCGCTTGCGACGGTGTTGTAAGCGCTCACGGGCGCGACGTTCTCCCGGGCCGCGAGATAGGCGCGGATTCGCTCGAACACGAGCTCGGCCTTGGCCGCGGCCTGGCAGGATGCGGACTGCGTTTCCCGGTCGTAGCTACAGTTCGACATGTCGGCATGAATCCGATGGCACGGATAGCACTTGAGCCCTTCGGGCTCGAGCGAGATCGTGTTGTGCCAGTCCCGGGTCAGATTCTCATGTGTGGAGTGCGAGAGCAGGACGACCTTGAGCGGCTCCTCGTAGGCCACGGCATTGACCACAGCGCTCTCAGTCCCCACGACGGCATCGGCCATGGCCGCCAGAGCGAAGACCCTTCGGATCGGCCACTCGGTTCCGACCACGCGGGAGAAGCGCGACGGACGAAGTTTGTGAAAGCGGAGGTCGCCGACGATGATGCTGTGGATGCGCTCAGTCGCCAGCATATCGGCGAGCTCCTGGGTATACGGCCACCATTTCGGAGCACTGGACCCGGCGGGATTGATGATTATTAGCGGCCCATCGATCTTGGCCCGTTCCTGCGCCGCCCAGGACAGCTCCTCAGCGTTTGGATAGAACTTCTGCTTGGAACTCGCCTTGACGAAGGTCACGCCGACCCACTCGTGCAGCGCCTCGATGTAGTTCCGGTTCATCATCCGATGCCGCTGTTCGAAGGGCAGGTAGAAATCGGGGTCGAACGGCTGCGGGAGTAGTCTTCGCTCCGTCGAGCCGATCATGTTAATGAAGCGGTCGTATTTCTTCTCTTCGTGCAGCCAGTAAGCGGTCTGCCACATCGCCACGCGGCCATCGGCGAAGTCGAAGAGGCCTATGGGTTGGCAGATGATTCGATCGATGTTCGGGTCGTAACGCAGCACTTCTTCGCCTTGCGGCTGGGTGTAGACGGTGATGTGATAGCCCTCGGCCTTGTACTTTGGCAGCAGGCCACTAATCCACAGCGCATCTCCGTAAGCCCCAAGCCGCACGATGCCGAGCGTCTTCTGGACGGGCTTCGGGTCGCGATATGAGAAGCGCTGGCCTTCGGCGGTTTTGCGGAAGACGAAGAGCAGGGAATATTCCTGTCCCTGATTGCGTTTCTCGAACTCGACCAGATCCCACGACCCGACAGATTTCATTGCTTCGACGACACGCTCGTAGCTGACGTCCCACTTGTGATCTGGATTCGCCCCATGCTCCCCCATCTTCGGATAGCCGCCGGACTCGACCGCGTCCTCGTTGTTCGGCAGATACAGGATCAGATGGCCATCGGTCTTGGTGACGCGCCACCACTCCTTCAACGCCGCCTGGTAATCGGCGATGTGCTCGAGCAAGTGTGACGAAAAAGTTGCATCCGCTGCGTCATCCGCAAGCCACGGCATGCGCTCACAGGAATCGACGGCAATGTCCGGCTTCACTTCGATGCCGAAGAGCTTGGCGTCGATTCGGTTATCGATGCCAATCGCGATCGGAAACACCTTCTGCACCCCGCAACCAAGGTCAAGAATGCGGCCGTGCATGTACGGCACGAGGTCGAATCTGACCTTCGCGCTCTCGTTGCCTTGCGGATCCTCCTGACGCCACATGGATTATTTCTTTCCCGTTGGCGCTGGTTCTGGGGCTGGTGGCGCGAGATCCTCCGGCGTCGCCGCTAGGACGTAGTTCGTGTGCTTGAGTTCGCTGAATTCCTGCGGAGAGAGGTCAACGATCGCCCCTTCCGGAAATGCCTTGCCGCGGACGTAAACGCCGCGAATCACTTTCGCTTTCACAGTTCCTCCTTCTAAAGGCGGAGCGCCCGAAACGAGCGCCCCGCTGTTTTCAATCGACAACAAGACTTACGGGCCTACGAAGCCCGTGCCGAGCGCGAACGCCGCCCCATACCGGACACCGACGTCGACCGTGTACAGCGCACGGATGCCGACGATGCCCGCCTGGAACTGCGCATACGGGTTGGCTTCGATCTCCAGCACGCCCCACTCGCCAATCACGACCTGCGAGAAGTCACCGGCCAACATGGTTCCGGAACCGACCTGCAGGCTCGTCATCGCCGGCGCACCGACGAGCTGGCCACCGAGAATGTTGCCTTGCCAGATCGGGGTATCGCTGTTGGTGAATCGCGGCTTCGCCATCAGGGCCCCGGCCACCGTCGGCGTCGTCACATACCCGAAACCGGGCATGAAGGCGTTGCTCGCAGCAACCGTCGACTGGAACCGAATCATGTCGGCGTAGCTGAGGTTGGTCGTGGTTCCCGGGTTCGCCGTGCCCACACCGCTGACGCCGGTGATGCCCGTCGGCTGGCCCGCTGTTCCCGGGCCGCTGATACCGGCCAGGTCCACCGCCAGACCGACAACCCGTGCGAGATCGCTGTTGATGATCGCGTCGGCGTTATAGGCGGTTTGCAGCAGCAACTGTCGGGAGACCTCGGTGTAGCCTCCGACCGTCTTCGGCGTAAGAGCCAGCTGGCCGAAGGTCGGCGTCGACTCCGTGGCCGTGCCGGCCTCGCTTGCGAACCAGTACGCGGTCGCGGCGCCGGTCAGTTTCGGAATCGAGATCGACCCCGTCAGACCGGGCATGACCGTCGCGCCCATCCGCATCAGGACGCTGCGGTTGCGCAGGAGGTCGATGAAGCCCATGACGGTCGTGCCGACCAGGTAGCCGCCGAGCGTGTTCGTCGCGACGTTCAAATCGCGCTGCCCCGCCATGCGAGAGGCCTGTTGCACCTCCAGCGGGACGAAGAACGTGAACTCGTTCGACTGCCGTCCCATCCGTTGCGCGATGGCCTTGGAGACCTCGGCTTCGAACGGGGCGACTTTCGGCCAGCTCTTCTCGACACAGGCCTGGATCGCCCGCGAAACCGAGTAGCGCTGCGTCTCGGAGGCGCTGAGACCTACGCGCGAGGCTTGGTCGCCCGAGCCCTTTCGCGCACGTTCGGCGATGATGTCGAGACATTCCCGGGCGGCTTCGTCGACGGTCTTGCCGGTGTCGACCCAGCCCTGATACACGTCCTCGGGGATGTTGTGATTGCGCTTCAGGGCTTCCAAACCCTTGCCGCGCAGGCGTTCGACCATCGTTCCGTCATTACCGGCGATTGCGCCCGCCGCGGCGGTTGTTGCGTCGCTCATTGCGACTCCTTTCGGGGTTGCGGCGGTTGCCGCCGTGGTTGTTGACCCCGCGTCTCGCACCGCGGCTACTGCACCCGCGTCGCCATCTGCAGCGACGCGCGTTACCTTGATTTCTCGTTCCGTCCCGGGATCGGAACGGCCAATACCAACCGACTCGTCGGCCGGCGTCGGCTCAATACTGACCTCCAACGGCTCCCAGTCGGTTACCCTGAAACCTTGACCCTTTGGGAGTTCATCGATGGCGTGAATGTCATACTTCGTCGAGACGTTGCGCAGCCCCTGCTCGACCATGCGCTGCACATCCTTGGCGCGGGCCGTGTCGAAAAAGTGGACGGTAGCGTAGGCGCGGCGATCGCTGCCGATATAGCCGCTGTCCACCATCCCTACCGGATCTTTTCGGTCGTGGGCGAACAGAAGCGGGACGGCCCCGCTGTTCATCCTGCCGAGTCGAATTGAGTTCGCATCGTGTGAGAGGATCTCGTCGCCGAAGAATTGGCGCACCGTCTTCTCCGATGAAAACGGGAAGGTCATCGTATTCGGCTCGGCAGGATTGAGTTTCACGTCCGGCCCCATCTGCGTGAACCGGCTGACGCGCCCGACCTTGATTGTGAGTTTGTCCATGCCTTATATCTCCTATGCGGCGAGCAAAAGAATGAGGTCGATATCGCGACGATCCATTTCCGCCACGCGTGATACTGTGGTCGCGCACTCCACCGTGGACCCGACAGTTGCCATCAGGCCCACCTGTGACCGCGAAACGGCGTATTGCCTGTTGGCGAAGCTGGATCGCGCCACCATGAACAGAGGCACCGGTGAACGCTGCGCCGTCGCGATGTGTTGTCTGGTGGAGACAGAGAGGCCCAGGGCGGCCCGCGATTCTCTGCTGATGGAACCAGCAACCGAAGTCCTCGCGCCTACTGCAAAACCGGCGCCGCTCCGGACAGCTAGCGCGCACGCGACCGTCGAAGCGACCATGGGCTGAAAGCCGAGGCCGGCGAAGCTTCGCGCCGCGCGGTGAATGGATGGGAAGGACTTCGCCTCCAGCGGCAGCGGCACTTTCGAACGGATAGCCCGCGCTGTCTGGATCGTCGAGCGAACCGACAGGAACAGGCCGACCTGCGAAACGAAATAGCGCGAGTTCTGCGGCTTGAGTGTCGACCATGCCGGCTCGAAGTACGGAAGCTTGAGCTTGCCAGCGCCTGGCTTTCCGACGATTACTGGGACGGCTTGGCCGAAGCCGACGTGACCCCAGTAACGACCGCCGAAGTATCGAGGACCGAAGAATTTTTTTCCGAACATCGCTAGGTCAGATCCGTGGTCACAGCCGAACGGTTGCCATCAACATCGACGGTCGCGGTGATGCGATCTTTCGTGTCGCCGATGTCGCGGAACACTGCGGTCGTCGTCGCGAGGCCGGAAGCTATCCCCAAGAGAGCGGAGGCAAACCCACGCATCAACTGGACAGCCGTCGTCGTGCCCTCGACGACATACGCCCACACGGCCGCAGCGATCGTCGCCGCGCTCGGAATATCGGACGTGGCCGCAGGCGACGCCGGAAGGTTGCTGGTCTTAGCCGCAACAGCAGCGACGGCCGAGGCCGTAGCAAGTCCGCTCTGTATTTCGGTAACGGCATCTGACGCTAACGCCGAAGCATCGACCGTGTTCGCCGCAAGTCCGTTGACGACGGTCACCGCCGCGATCGTCCGCGTCTGGACCTCGTCGGCGATGTCGGAGGCGCTGGGCGGCGAGCCAGCCGCGCCGGCATCGCTCAGTTCCTTGCCCGCCGTGCCAGCCGTGGTGTGGCCGGACATATCCTCGTCCCACACTGCGCCCGCGTTATCGGCGGCCGTCGGGATGTCGGAAACCGCGGCGGGCGAGGCCGGCAAGTTGTCGGTCTTCGCTTTAATGGCCGCCGTATCCGTTTTCACGGCCGCGAGGTCCACGGATACCGACGAGCCAGCCGGCGTGCCTAGGCGGCCCATGATGGCGTCTGTCGCGGCAATAATCAGCGATCCGTCAGCCGGATCGCTCGGCAGGTTATCGGTCTTGGCCTTGATCAGGGCGATGTCGGCGTTGTCCGGTGCTGTGTACGAGCCCGAGGCCAGCCGACTCGAGACAGTCGCATCTAGATCGTCCAGCTTGTCGCCGCGTGCATTGGTGAAGTGCGCGCTGTCCGGCGTCTTCGCCAGCACCGCTGCGACGTCGGCCGCGTGCGATGCGCCGGCGGGCGCACCGAGGCGAGGATAGTTGTCGCCAGTCTGCGGGAAGCTCGGATAGATCTGCACGGTCGCGTTCACGGCCGATAAATTTACAAAGGTAAACGCAACGTGGTCATAATTCGTCTCGGCTTGCGCCGGGGCGTACGTCCAGAAACCGTTGCCTTCATGAGTGCAGGCGCCGGAGCCGACGCTGCCTGCGGCCTGCGTTCCGCCGTCGCCCAACACATAGCACGTCGTCGTACCGCTCGTAATCGCCGAGCCGTCGGTCTTGCTGTTAAGCTGCCCGCCGACAACTTGACTGGCGACATTCTTCCTCACGCCTGCAGCGCCCCTGATTGAACTACGACGTTAGAAGCGATGTTCCACGCCGCGTTGAACGTCGCTGCGGAAGAGACCGTCTCGACGACAAATCCGGTCGGCGTGACGCGCGCCACCTTGCCAGTCTCTACGATGAACCCGGTCGGCGAAGGACGCGCAATGTTTGCCATTAGATGCCCCGGATCTGCGGATCGACATACACTGTTGCAGCGGTTCCGACAACGACCCGTGCCCGCATGTAGCCTATCTCGGCCGGCGTCACTGTCATGCCAGGATCAACCTTCATCGAAGCCAGCGCCGAGCCGGCCCAGGCGCTCGTACCCACGCCAGTTGCCAAGGCAGCCGGAGTTCCTGCTTGGTTACACGGGTCGGAATAGATAGAAGACCTCGTGGAGCCCAAGACATCCTTGACGGCGAACTCGCCCCAGACTTGATCGTTGTTGAACTTGGTCGAGCTATCCAGACGCGCCAGTTCCAGGCTCGGCGTCACGGCGCTGCCGACATCAGCATCCGCACGTTGGTCGATCCACGGTCCGAAATACGGGGCTTGCCGCGCGGCGTTAACACCGGTCACCTTCATCGAATATTTGTGTGTCCCATCATAACTTGCGCCATCCGAGGTCACGTAAACCGCGTCGCTCATCACAGTATTGCCGCGATAGTTATAGTGGAAGAAAGTGTAATGCACGTCACCGGCATCGCAATCGAAACCGTAAACGTTGCCGGTATGGTCAGCCGACTGAGTCGCGAGGATGGTGGCCGAGGCGTTCAGTGCGCAATTGATGAGCCGCGCGTCGAACCAATTTGCCGAGTTGCCGGGGAAATAGGTATTGGGATTGGACGAAAGGTCGCTGCCCTGAAACACAACACGAGATTGCGCAGATGAGTCCAAAAACAAGGTCACCGGCTGCGAACCTGATCCGGAACTGATGTTGCTGCCGATGTCTTCCCACTGCGTCCGCATGGAATAGCCCTGTCCTGTTCCACCAAACTGGAACGTGCAGGCTTTGGTCCGAATTAGGCTCGTCGCTAAATTGTTTTGGACGCCGAAGCGGAAGCGCCCGTTTGCGCCGGAACCAATGAGAGCGAACGTGCATAACTCGCAATACAAATTAGCCGCAGTGTTTACTCCGAGAATCATTACCGGCGCGTTTGAGCTCGCACCGTTTGCGAACGTCATACCATACCAGGAGCCGCTGCCGCCCAAAGAAAAGGCATTGCCAAGGGTGGTGGCCACCGAAGCGCCGGTAGTCCAACTCGTCGGGGGCTGATTTGTGGTATCGCTCGTGCTTACTACTCTCGCTCCGTTTAGCAACGTATAGGTTTGGGGCGAGCTTATGTTGAGCTGAGCGAAAGCTGAGTTAACCCATATCGAATCACCCGCCGAATGAAACGTGACCGCCGTGGCCAGCGAGTTCGTCGCCTTCGCCCACGTATCGTAGGGCGACGTATTGCTGCCCAAAGCACTGACGTAAATGTCGGCCACGCTACGGACTCATCCCGCAGGAGCGCATGAAATAATCGCAGTCAGGGTTCGCGCCCCACGGCAGCGGCAGGTCAGGACCGGAGCACCACGGTCCGTGCAAGACCTGGAAGTTCTGCCGGTAGTAGATCATGCCGTTGTTGACGCTGACGTAGTTAGGGGCCGGACCATCGCTCGCGTTGGCTTTCATGAACACCGATACATCGCCGACCGAGGACGTGCACGCCACGGCGCCGAAGTCCGGATCACTAGCTTGCCCGCTGCCCTTGCGACCGACCGCGACGGCGGAGCCATACCCGGCGGATTCCCACTTTCCGCCAGGGCCTTGTCCGACGCCGCCGGAAAAGCCGTGCCATTGCCAGCGCGCAGCATTGGTGAGCGGCGTGCCGTCCGAGGCCGTCCCGACACCGGGAACGAACGTATCTGGCCTGCCATTGTTGGATATGGTCCAGCTCGTCGCGAAGACCGTTCCGGCTGGGCCGAACGATCCATCCGATACGGCGATGTAGACGTAGTTCGAGTTGTTATCGATGATGGGGCGACAGACGACTTCGACCGGACCCCCAGCCAGCGGAATGCGCCGCACTTCACCCTGCGCCAGCGAGCCCCAATAGAGATAGCCGCCGAAGATCGCGACGCCCTCCGGCGCGACGATGGGGTGCGTGCGGCAGACCGCGGGGGTTGCACCTTTCCATTTGCGCACGGATTGATCGACCGCGCCGAGGGACGCCGCCGTCGTATCTTCGATGAGCGCGCCAAGGTAGGCACCCGTGTCCATATCGAACTTGCTGATGCGATTGAGCCCGCGCTCGGCAACGTAGATCGTCGTGCCGTCGCCGGCCATGCCCCACGGGTCGATGGCCGTCGCAAAGCGCATGATCGTCACCGGTGAATCGCGGACGATGCCGCCGAACTGCGCCTTGAGAATGTAACCATGACGATCCGAGCAAAACATGACCGGACCAATGCCGACGTGCGGATGCTCGGTACAGTTCGGACCTGGCGCCGTCGCTATGTCGATCACCAGCGTCCGCTCGTCCCAGCACATGCCCCACGATTCCCACGCGAAGCGCTCGGTCGCCGGAATCGACGCGTCCCAGTTACCGACAACCTCCACTTCCGGCGAGGTCAGCGTCTGCTCGGCCCAATAGGCGGCCCACTTATGGCGCAGTCCGAACAACGTTTTCTTGGTCCCCGTTGCGTCCAATGACCAGCGCGCCCAAGGGTCGGCACCGTATAGCTTGCCATTGCGGCCGAACTTGATGTCGGTGCAGAAATTCGTGGTGCAGAACCCGCGCGGCCCATCGAGCAGGGGCACGCGCGGATAAGCAAGATAGAGATCGCTGTAAAAGTAGACCTCGCGATTTTCCGTGATCGTGATGCCGCGCGATGTTGTGCATGGTGTATTCGACACCCCCTGCGTGCCCACGCTGTAGTTGATCTTCGTCAACTGCGCGGCAGGCAATGCCGTGTTAAAAGATGTGCCGAGTCGCGCTGCCAACGGCTGCAGGCGCCGCGTGTTGGCTATAGCCTTCGGCAATATCGCGTATTGATACTGCGTCGGTTGCTTGCTGCTGGCCGATACCTCCCAGTCCCTCGACGCGTTCTGGGCAACCGTGTTCAGGCAGTTCTTCGCGCCACCGGCACGATCGATGTAGCCCCAGTGCGTGAGAAGGCCCTCGACCGGTACGGCCACGCGGATGCCGGCGGCATCGTAGGCAACGATCTCAAACCGGGTAAGCCCATCCGGCTCGTCGACCAGTGCGCCGACGAAAGCGCCAGCACGTTCAGTGCCATTTCGCGTATACGTCGACCGCTCGACGCCGTTGACCAGCAGACCGTATTTCGGGTACTGGAACGATAGATTCTTGTCGCCGCCGGCGGCCAGGTTAGTGGCCTGGAACGCTATCGAGAACGCGGTCGCCGTCAATAGAAAATGATTCTCATAACGCTCGTATCGAGACGAGAAATACTGCACCGTATCGCATACGACAGCCGAGAAGTTGACCTGGATCGAGACAATCGCTGGCGATTGGGGCGGAGGAGGAGGTGGTGGGGGCGGCGGTGGGGAAGCGACGAACGTGTCCACCACCGTCAGGTTCGCACCCACTTTGTAGACCGTGAGCGTCATGCCAGCGCTGACACCATTGCGGCGTGCGCAGCAGCCACAGCCGTTTCGCTGGAGCCTTCGGTCGCCGCGGCGGCGCGGGCAGCCGTCAGTTTGGCGTTGGCGGCTGCGAGGTCCGTCGTCAGTTGCGCGACCTGCGCCGATTGATCTATTGGCGGGGCGCCATCAATGACAACCGGAGCCGCCTCAGTGCTGGAATCGTAGTAAAGCTTCACGGTTTCCCTTTTTAGATTTGCTCTCTGCTGCCAGAGAGCGAGAGCTCCACCGACACCGCGATCTGATCGCCATCGTTGGCGATGTTCATCGGACCACCTGGGAGCGGATCGAACCAGCGCAAACGCCCGTCGCTGTTTCTAGTGACGTAGTAGCCGCGAACAACGCCCGCGGGCCCGGTGAACTCCCAGGCCTGCTTGCCATAGGAGGCAAGCGACGGGGCAAGCGACATATCCCAGCCCGCGCTACGCATCGGCTTCGGCGCATATCCACCGCCGTCCAACTCCTGAAAATCGGCGGAGGATGGTGAATCGCCTGGATCGTTGGCGTAGAGCCTGATCGTGCAGGGATCGCGGACGATGTCCGCAAGCATGTCGGCCTGGCTCGCTTCTGTCACTCTCGCGCTCATGCGCTTCTCCTCTTGATCATCACTGCGTCGCCGTTCGCGTCGCGCTCCGTAATCTCGAACTCACCTCGGTTCGTGCGGACTACCTTGGCGAGACGGCTGCCGTCGCGTTCCATGACTTCGGCCTGGTCGACTTCGCTCCGCTGTGGCATCTCGAGATGAACCTGAGCCGGGGCGACGTCGACGTTGACGTTCGGCGTGTTCACGACGACCGGCTGGGGCGAAATGTTGACTACCGGCGGCTTGACGGCGGCGGTTACGCTGGCGAGGTCACGAACAGCGCCGACGAGTTCAATGGCGCGATCGCTATAGGCTTGCGCCTCGGCCGATAGCTGCTGATTGCCTGCGTTGGGATCGGGGACGGCCGCCGTCGCATCGGTCTCGCACGATTCGAGAATCTTGCCGGGATCGGTCGTGACGACGATGCCCTTTTCCTGCGCGCTTTCGTTCTCCGCTGCGATCTCATCCCAGGTTTCGTCAAGGTCAGCACCGCCACCGGTGAGGGCGACGATTTGCGAGGTCGATATAAAGCCAGCGCGACGCGCCTGCTTGTAGGCATCGACTTCCTTGGTCGGATCAATCCACGACCAGCCGCGGGGCTTGAACGAGACGGCCTCGAACTTGGCCGGCTGGGCAACATAGTCCGCCGTGCTAATCGAAGAAATCGCCTTCGCGTAGACCGCCTGGCGCAGCCATTCCCGATGCAGCGGTTCGCGGAAGCTGCGCACGAAAAACTGCTGGAACACACGCCACAAATCACGATCGTCGAGCAGCGCCAGACGCGAGCTTGAGTAGTTCGATTGCGAATAGTCCCGCGACAATGACTCGTAAGAGGGCCCGACGCCAGCTGCAACCTCACGGAGCATCAGCCGCATGAACGGATCCATCTGCGAATTCGGGCGGTTCGGCGAGAAATCGTTGAACTTCTCGCCCGGCGCAAGACGAGGAACCGCGCCAGGCGCAAGCTCGAATTCCGGAACGCCGCCTTCTTGGGGCGGCCCGTCCGCCATCCCCTGTTCATCTGGCGTCTCGATGATGCCCATGTAGCAGGCCGCAGCTCGAGCCGCAGTGATCTCCGCTTCCGCGTAGCCGTCCATGTCGTTCAGTCGCCTCATGGCCGCGTGCAACCACGGTTCTCCCCTGGTCTGCGGCCAGCGATCGACGACGTAGAGATGGAAAGCTTGCTCGGCCGGCAACCGGAAGAGCAGATTCGGATCGGCGCCGGCATAGCGGATTTCGCCGGGGTGGTACTTGCGCAGCCAGAAGGCCACGGGCCGGCCGAACTCGTCGCGTTCGACCCCGAGCCGGTAGAACTGCGACACCCCCGCCACCGGAGTCAGCACGTCATCGGCGATGCGCTCCGACTCGATCAGCTCCAGAGCCAACGGAACCTTGCTCGATCCGAACGGCTGGTAATGCTTCCGGATCATGATCTCGCCGGCTTCGAAGATTTGCCCGAAGGACTGGCGCTCGAGATCGCAGAAGTGAAGTTTCCCCCCGGTGTGGCAATTCTCGGCGCGCGACCAGTCACCCCAGGCGGATTCGATATCATCGTTGACGGCCGACATCAGCGTCCCGCGCTGATTCTTCACCTTCGGCTCCATCGAGATTCCTGAACCGATGACGTTGTTGACGACGATAATCTTCGCCCGCTTGGCGTAGGAGTTGTCGCGAATCAATTGCCGGGAGCGATTGCGCAGCAGCGTCATCGACGACCAGAGCTCGGAATCCGAGCTCGCCGTCTGCGCCTGCCAATTGGCCGTCAGGCGTGATTGCATTGCGCCCGCGTACATGCGCGAGCCCCTGCGCTGGGGCCTGGCGGCCGCGTTGCGCTCGAGCACCAGCGAGGCACCAGGGGAGAAGATCGGGTCAAACCGCACGGCCGAACCTCACGTAAGCGTTACGACCGCGGCGGGAGCCGACCGGCTTTTCGCCGTCTTCGTCGGCAGCGACCAGCGCCTCATACTCCGCGCGTAGCGCGCGGAGATCCGCGATTGGCGTGCGCCAGAGCTCACGGCCGGAAATCGAATACCGTTCCTGATCCCTGGTCGCCCGCTTCTCGATGACGGCCCGGATTGCATCGAGCACGATGCGGTTGTGACTGCGGAGGTCGGCCGCCGCATCGGGGTCGGTGAAGACGTCGGCCAGGACTTCCGTTGTGCCGATCCCTACGGTATGCCGCTCGTCACCGTTACGAACCTGCGCCGCCCAGCGGTAACTCCCGGCTGGCATGCCCTCGGTCTCGCTCGCCGGAAGATCGACGGAGAAGAAGGCGCCGTCAGCACCGGCATCAAAGCCGAAGCCCTTCGTCGCGTTCTTGAACACATAGGACAGCGTCCATGTCGGGGCGGGGTAGTTGTTCGCGAGATCTTCGCGGCGCCACTGCCAGGTATCGCCGGCGCGAATCGTGTCGGGCTCGCGCTTCGGGACGGTCATGTGAGGTTCCCGGAACTCTTCGCGACCGGAAGGTCTCGGTAGACGACGTAATGCTCGCCATTGCTGCCATCGGCTTCGGCCTTCAACCGATAGCGACTTCCGTCGATACCTCCCGTACCGAGTGAAGCGACCGTCAGGTCCGCCACCGTCGGAGTGCCCAGCGTCACATCGCCGACGATGCCGGTCCCGGCGATCACGGCATCAACGCTCACCGCGGGATTCGAAAGCGTCACCGCATCCGTAGCCTTGGCTGAGAAATCGAAGGTCAGAAGTCGTATCTCGTCCGGAGTCTTTCGATCGAAGGAAATTTTCGTCTCCTCAGTTCGGCTTCGGCAGATCGATCGGCAGCTCGCCGGGGAGCATCTCGGCTTGCGTTCCTATAAACGCTCCCAGCATGCACATCGCGCCATGCAGCGACTGAATGGAATCCATTAAGCTGATAACTAAATCAGTAACGCGCAGCACGCTGGCCTCTATCCGATCGAGTCGCTCGGTATCGGTCATCGCGCGCTCGCGTTCGCTTCGGCCATCGCCTGTGCGAATTGACCGGAGAATTCCAGCCTCACCGTCTGCTGGCCGACATAATCGAAGTCAAAACGGACGGCATAGTGCACGCTCTTGACGAAAATAATGATGGGTTTGATCGATGACCCACGGGCTAAGCCGACGCGCTTCCAGATACCTAAAGGCGACTTCCCCCCGCCAGGGGATCCGACGAAATATGCGATCCCCTGGCGGTTCAACTTCTGCTTGCGTTTTTCGGTGATGTTGGCGCGGTAGCCGGCTTCCGGAAACGCGCGGAAGTAGGACAGGATCTGCACGATCTGCGACGACTTCATGTTGCCGTAGGCGTCGAGGTCGGCAGCAGAGCCTGGAACGGCGAAGTACCCGGACGGCAAAGCCCCGACGCTGCGCAGCGCCAACTCGAACCGCTTCAGCGACCGCTGGCCGCCGCGGATTTGCGGCAGCAGGTATTTGTCCGCCGGCGTGCCTTTGCTGGTGTCGTATTTCAGCCAGACGACGGCTTCGAGATTGGTCTTCGTCGCGCCCTTGGAGTAGAGGCTGTTGAGCGTGTACGGCGTCGGCCGATCGAAGACGTCGCGCATCTCCTTGTATTCGGCCTGCTTCACGAGATTGGCTGTACGGCCTAAGGCGACGGTTGTTGCGAACGGAACTTGACTGTGTCGAGCCGTCAATTGGCTTATCGTCGCCGCGATGCCCGTCGACACGCCGATCCTAACCAAAAAGACCTCGCGCGCAATCGACAGGAGGAGTCGGCCGGATCAGCGCGCGAGGCGTGCGAGATTTACGTGTAACCTCCCGATCCATGCGCAATATCCAGCCCTGCGGCGACTGCCGCTCGTGCGCGAATCGTAGGACAAACGCTTACGTCTTGGAGGGGTATAGGTTTCGGAATGAAACCACGCGTTCGAGCATGTGCTGGTCAACCGGAAGACCGTCATCGTCCAGTTTCGGGCGCGAGATCCCCATATCGCGGAGGATCCTGCCGATGCGTTGGGCAGAGATCAGCAACGCCTTCGACATATCGGACGCGGAATAGCCGAGTGCATGCATGTCGGCCACCAGCGGGAAGATCTCGGATTTAGGAGCGCGCACGCCCTACCACCGCGTAACGAAGTTCCCGCGCCGAGGCGGCGCGAAAAACTTCCGTTTCGGTTCGATCTCGACCGATTTCTCGCTCTTCGGTGGACTTGGGCCATGATCCTGCGCGCTTTCGTCGCGTTCGACGGTCAGTTTTTTCGCGAACCCAGCCCACTTCGCCGCGTTCGCCACATCCAATCGCAACCACGGGTGCATCGTCGCGGCCGTGGCGTAGACGAGCGTGTCCAGTGCCTCGTTGCGTCGCTTCTTCGGATTGACCCAGCGCCGAAGCTTTTTGTCGTAGACCTCGGCCGTGAGCTGGCGAAAGAAATCCGAACCAAGTCCGCTCGCGAAATGAATCTTGCGACGGTCGTATTCGGCTCTCAGAAGGGAATCGATCGCCGACTTCGCGGCATCAGTGCCAACCATCCAGAGCTCGGCGCCCTTCTTCACCACTTGCCCGCCGGCCTTGTAATCGACCCGCGTCGGCCTGGTCTTCAGAATCGTCGGCTGGGCGTGCGATGAACCCTTGACCGCGATCACGCCTTCGCTTCGATGCTCCCGCGCGTAGGCGACGACCCGCTGCGAGTGATGGCCGCCTGAATCGACTGCGGCGATAGATATTCCGATCTGACCACCGAGTAGATGCGCCCAGCGCTGCCGCCGATACTCGGTGAGCCGGTCCCATGACTCGTCAAGGTTCGGATCGCCCGGCAGTTCCAGATGATCGATGGTCCAGCGCTCGAGCTGACCTAAGCGGTCGCCCTTTCCCCAGCCCACCAGCTGCAGCGCTAGGCGGTCGCCTTGGGTGTCAACGCCTAGCGTCAGCGCCAAGGCCTCCCGTGGGACCTCGCCCTTTGGCAATCCATCCGCCTGCTCAAGATCGTCAGCCGAGATGCCACCGCGATCCGGTTTCCAAGCCTCGCCCAAGGCGGTATTGACCCAGACCCGGAGCTTTTCTGGGTCGTCCTTAGACTCCAGGAACTCGATCGCGATATCGGCAAATGACCTCCAAGGCGTGTAGAGCTCGTTGATGTGGAAGCCCGCGACGCCGCGGAACTCAGCGGTGGCGCGCCAGACGCCGGCGGCCACCATCCGATCCCGTTGCTGCTCGTCCAACAGCACTCCGCATTTGGGGCAGACGTACTTCGCGTCGCGTCCGTCGGGCTCGACGAACTGGACCTGGCGCCATTCCAGCGTCTGCTCGTGCTTGCAGTCGGGGCAGGCGACGAAAAACCGACGCCGATCTGATGCCTTGTACTCGGCGTCTATTCCGACATCCTCATCGGTCGGCGTGGACAATAGCCCAATGCGCCGATTCCAGAAATTGTTCGTCCGCTTGATCGCGAGCTTGATCGGGTTACCCTCGGGCCCGGCCGAAACCGGGAACCGATCGATGTCGTCGCAGAGCAAAACCCGGATCGGTCGCATCGCGAGAGACGCTGGCGAATTCGCGCCGGCGATAGTTAGATGTCCACCGGGGAAGCTTTTATGCAGCAGCGTGTTGCCTGAGTCGCGAGATCGAGCATCCGCTATCTTGCCACGGAGCACCGCGGTGTCCCGGAACATGGGTGCAAAGCGGTCTTTCGACATCGTCTCGCCCATATCCAGAGTCGGCTCAACCACCAGAATCGGGCTTGGATCCTGGTCGATGTGAAATCCGACCACGTTCTCGATAATCGACGTCTTCCCGACTTGGGCGGAGGACTCGACGACCACGCGACGATTCCGCGGGTCAGAGAAGGCATCCATAATCCCGCGCTGATACTCGGCACGGGACGTCCGCCAGGCGAAAGGCTCCGGTGAACTCTCGCTCGACAATCTCCGGTTCGCATCCGCCCACTGGCTTACGGTCTGATCCGGCGGGGCGCGAAAGAGCGCCCAGACACCCATCAGGAGTTCGTCTATCTCATCCATCGGCGAGTTCGTTTAGAGCCTCATAAACGAGCTTCTGCAGGATCGCTTGAGCTTCTGCAATCTTCCCCGCGGGAGCAATCAAAGGGGCCGCAGTGGGCGGCAACACCATGAACCGAGCCCTAGTCGTTATGACCTTTTTCCCGTAATACTCGGCGGCTTTGCTTTTCCTAATCAACTCCCCAGCCAGCTCCGCCGCCTCCATTTCCGCCACGTCGGCTTGGGCCTTCAACAACCGCTCCTTGTCGCCTCCCGTGTTCCGTTTCTTCAACCACTCCCCGAATTCAGAGGCAGAATACTTGCCTTCTTTCGTCCTGGGCGGACCATCACCATCGGAGTCCATCTGCTGAATCCGGCGCTTGGTCAGGCAGAGCACTGCGGCTACTTGGGCCTGGGTGAGTGCTGGAGTCATAATGAACGAAATCAATAAGTTATTGGAACTAGGGCGTTTTCGAGGCGCGAATAACCCGTTCTGGTAGCCACCGGGGAGGACCCGCTGCAGGCAGTGGTACGGCCGGTCATCATTGAGGTACTGCCCTTAGTGTGCCGACCGGAATCACGCCAATCTCCAAACCCTGCACTGGCGACCGCTCGGGCTGCCACGGGTTTCATCGGTCGGCTCGGCGCGCTCTGTCGCGTGTAGGTCTGCGCAGCGCCGCGCGACCTCGACGTGATGGAGGCCCCGTAGCCGCGGCGAGATCGTTCCAGATGCCACGCGTAGGGCGGCGACGATCTGACGGACGCGGCCTTCGCTGCGCCGCACACTCGCCGCGATGTGGGCAAACGAATAGCCGGCGTCGAACATGTCGCCAACGATCGGCCAGAGCAGTCCCTTTGCCAATTGCGCCGTCATATCCGCGCCGGCTTGAGCTCGACCTTCGGCATGGCGTAGGGCTTTTTGTACTCGCTGCATGGCTTGTTCAGGCACGCGATCGCCGTCGGCGGCCAGTCGTCGGAGATGCGGACCAAGGCGTTACCGCAGACGCCACAGCGAGGAGAGAGGTAGGCGATCATGCCGGCTCGTTCTGGATCGCAGCGCGTTCCTCGAGTGCGTCAGGATCGTCGCCGCGCCGTGGTGCTACCAGAGCGGCGCGACCACGCAGCATAGGCCCCATGGCCGCCGTCGCATCGAGCGGATGGTCGGGTCCGACGTTCGGCCGCGGCCGTTTGCAATGCGCGGCGACGAAGGGCCAGAACTTGCAGCAGTTGTACCACTGCTGCTCGGTAAGATCGAGCGACGTTGGTGCTGAGGCGATGGAACGCTGACGTGTCTCAGCCACCAGCGTGTTGCTGCGTTGAGCGAGTTCCGGGTCGTAGCCGGCGCTCTTGCGTCGGGTCGTGTGGCCGTAGTCGCAGGATCCGCAGCTGCCGTGGATCGACAGCGGGTCACCGCATTGCGGGCACGCATAGTCAGCCATCGCCGAGTTTCTTTCGCAGGTTGTTGCGCCAGGTGGCGAGCCAGTCGGCCTTGAGGCCGCGATCGCCAGGGATGCCGAGCCAGAAGTCGCGGAATTCGAGCGACAGGCGCACGACGCGGGAGCGGTCGAGCTCGGGGTACGCTCGCAGCGACCAAGCGATCCAGTCGTCGGGGATACGCCAATCCTCGGCCATGCGGGTGCCGGCGCCCTTCCTCCGGGGTTTCGGCGTCGGGGCCGAGCGCGCAGCGCGCGGCTTGTTCGTTGCGGTTCCCCCCACACCCCCTTCCCCTACACTCGGTGTTTCTAAGGTCTTAGTTCCAGTACCAGTACCAGTACCAGTGCCGGACACCGCAGGATTCCCACGGGACACCGCCGGTGTCCCACCGCTGTCCCGCGGGACATTCGAGTCATGTTGTTGATTCGACTCGTTGTGCGTTGCATCGTGTTTTTCACTGCCTAGGCTGTCACCACTACCGTTCATCGCCGGCGCCGCGCGCCGTGCACGCTTTCGCCACGCCTCTGTTCGCCGCTGTTCCAGGAGCTCGAGCACGCGCTCGGTGATCACCGGGTGATACAGCCGGCCGTTGTCGCACCGATACCAGCCGCGCAGCAGGGTCTCGCGGTGCACCCGGAATTGCGCGTGGGGCATGCCGATCTTGGCCGCGATGATCACGTCGTCGACCGGCAACGAGCCGACCGGATGCTGCTGCCACGACACACACCACAGCATCAGCAGCCACGGCCGTAGATCGGCCGCGGCGAGCGCCCACGTGTCGGAGTGCTCCACCCGGTGCATATCGAGCCCGAAACGCCAGCCGCGGGCCAAAACGTCCTTCGGGTAAGGCACTGCTGGCAACGTGGCGCCGACGACGAGCTCGAGCGATCGGGGTGAGGCCATCACGCCGTCGCCAACTCGCGGATGACATCGTCCACTCCGCGCGCGACGAACGCCACGCCCCCGCCTTGTCTTACCGCGGCGATGAACGCGTGCTGGTCCGCGCTCGCATCCTTGCCGGCGCGTTTCACTTCGATGGCCAGCAGGCGCCCGCCCACCAGCATCCCGAGGATGTCGCTACAGCCACGGAATGAGAACTTGACGTAGGCCTCGTCGTACCGTGCCGCGCCCGTGTTCTGCCGCCACGCGAGCGCCACCTTAGGATGCAGCTTGAGCGCCAGCAGCACCGCGCGCTGGATGTCGCGCTCGAGCGGCGCCCGTGCCTGCTCGATGGCGACGACCGATTCGATGGTCGCCACGCTGCAGTCCATTGATGTCTCGACGCGACCATCTGCGATCGCACACTCCCGCGCCCGCTTGGCGTTGTACGCGTGCAGTTGTTCCTCGCTCATACGCAGCGTGTTCATTCGGTGATGTCCTGGAAGCGTAGGCGCGGCCGGCGCGGCGCTGAGCGGGCCAGCGTGGCAATTCTACGGAGGCGACTGGTTGCGCAACGCGAAGCTTCGCCGCTGCTCGCGTGCCGCGCGCGGGGTCTGGATTGACTGCGGCTCCACGCCGTAGACCTTCCCGCATTGCCATGACGCGGGCACGCTGCGGAAGAACAGCAACCGGACCGTGAGGGCGACGTCCTTCAGCACCGGAGCGCCGTTCCATTGCTGGATCGCTGTCTGGCGAATCACGTCCTCGTAGCGCCTGGTCTTGGCTGGCGTGCGCGCAATCGGGCGCCCGCCAATCACTGAGAACTTAGGGCGGCCCTTGGCGACCGGCTCGCCATGGATGGTGAGGCGGAACTCGCTCATCTGTCGCGCGCCCGGTATTGCTCGACCCAGCGCACGAGGTCTTCTGCGGCCAGGTTGCGCCGCGCGAAGCTACCGTAGATCGGATTGAGCTCGTCGGCGAGCTCGAGCAGACGTTCACGATCGCTCGGCTTCATGTGGCCGGTTTGTGATAGCGGCAGCGTCGGCTGCGGCTTGTCGCTAAAGATGGCGCGCACCTTGGCCTGCTCCTTGCGCCACTCGGCCATGATCTGCTCGATGGTTTCGCCGCGGCGATTGACCGCCTCGCTCAGCGTCGGTATGCCTACGTCATCGAGCGTCGACTGAATGACGCGCTTGCTCCCCGAGCCGAAATCGACGAACTCGACCTTGTCGTCGCGTTGAATCTGTCTTGCCATGCTCGCCTCCCGCCCTTCGAAAACTCCCCGGCGACGCTTCGCTGTACTTCGTCGCCGGGGACCAACACGCTGAGTGATCGTCAGCGGCCTTGCTCTACTGCGGCGGCGCGGCCGGCGTGTTCTGCGGGATTGCGGCGGCCAGCGCCGCGGCTTGCGCTGAGACGTCTTGCGACAGCGCCAGCGAAGCCGCGCGGTCGCCAGCGGCATCGGCGATTTGCTGCGCGATGCCATTGAACGCCGTGATGGCGGACTGGATAACGGTATCTTCCGCAGCGACGGCCGCTTGCAGATCGGCCATTTCCTGAGACATATCGACACTCCTCTTCGTGGAACAACGCGCTCTGCAAAACAGAGCTAAAAATACGCAGCTACGCCTTGGGAAGCGCATTGCGCAGTGCTTCGGTCCGCGCCTTGATGTCGGTGGCAAGCGCCTTCGCGGCCTCGCGATCGGCGCCTTCGTCGAGCAGCGCCGATACGACGACCAAGATCGCATCGACCTTGTCGTCAAGCAGTTCGAACCGCCCCTCTAGCGCGCGGAATTCGAGATACGTCCTGACTTTCATGTGCTCTCCGTTGTTGGCGCGCTTCGGGATTATATACTTGACATAGTAGGAAAGGGCAGGCACAATCGGATCAAAGAATGGCTGAAGGACTTCCATTTGCGAAAAACGTTAATTTGAAAACGCTTCACACCAAAACGATAACTCTAGCCAATACCAAAAAACTTGCCGTGAACATCAAGACTTCGCGGGCTTTGTTGATGGCTTTCCTTTATTTAACCTGGCCTTCTCGCTTTCGCAATTTAGGAGGGTTAGTAGGTTTAGCAAAGCCTCGCGCTCCGAGGAAACGGCGCCGTAAAAGCGCCAGCTAGCTAAGAAATCGTCGCCAGCATCCATTACTCCATCTGACAGTGTGATGCAATACGTCTTGCCCTTGGTTGCTTTGCTCGCAGCCACGGCGAGCGCGCATTCGGTTTCGATGCTGATCTTCGCGCGCAGGTCGCGCAGTTCAAGCGACACGAAATCAAATCCTTATCGAACGATTGTGCTTTTGCGTGCGGTATTGCGCCGACGCAAAACTTACAAAGCCGAATTCGGACGGAGAAAAACCGCGTCGCGCGCGGTTATGGTTATAGAGACGCGTTGGTGTCGTCATGCGCTCGCGCTTTCGATAGGCTCGGACGGTGGTGTATCGGCGCGCAACTTTCCCTTTGTGAGAACCTGGGCTTGAAACTGACGGCCCAAAGGGACTTTCCCCGCCGCGGACCATTCGCTTACGCTGGGCGGCTTCACGCCGAGCGCCCTAGCCGTGGCTGTCACGCCGCCAAAGTGGTCGATCAGTGTTTGCGGGTCCATGTCAGTCATCTTAGGTTTACCTTAGTCGAATGTCAATAGGCATACCTAAATCGGCGAGGTGGACCATTAGGTGCGTGGCTCGCGCGAAGAAAACGAAGGCGCCAAAGCGGCACGTCTGGCCCGGGCTGGCCGGGAAACGTGTAACCGCGGCGCGCGAGGCGCGCGGATGGACGTCCACCGGCTTTGCCGCTCCCGACAGCCCGCCTCTCCGGCGGGTTTTTTACGCCTCGACGAAATAAACTTAGGTTTACCTATTGACATGTGACTTAGGTTTACCTATTATTCGGTCATGGCGCCCATGCGCCGGGAGCAGACCGAATGAACAGCCAGACCTATTTCCAACGCAGCATCGAAGGCAAGAAGCTCGTTCCGCAATGGACTGACGCACGCCACATCGAAGGCTATATCCGCCTTCAGTATTCAACGCTTTCGCATCTGGACTGGCCGACTATCCGCCGCGAAGTCAAGGTCGCGATCGCGTGCATCAAACAGGGTGGCGTTCCGGCAGCGGAAAGCAACGCGCGGAGTTTCGGCCTATGAACACCGCCCGCGTCCTATCTTTCCTGCTGAACGCCGTCCGCCACGCCCGCCAAGCCTGCGCCCGAACCCAGCGCATGGTTGCGGCGGCGATTGCGCGGCTCGAGACGCTGTTGCTGCTGGCGAGGGTAGCATGAGCGCCCACGCCCCGCACGATCCGGCGCTGGACCTCGCTTCGCTCGTCCATGAGCAGGCGCAGACGCTAAACCGCGTCGCGGCGCAGGCGCATGGCGCGCCTAAGGCCCGCGCAGTTCCCTGTCCATTTTGCATCGCCGGCTACACCGGCGGCGGCGTGCTCGATAGCTCCGGCGTTGAGCATGGCCTGCAACTGTGCCGCGACTGCAACGGGACGACAACCATGTGGATTCCGGCCAAGTGAAAGCGCTTCTCTCCACAGCCGTTACGGTGCGTCTCGGCAAAGACCGCACCTACTGCTACCTGACGGTGCAATTGCCGGTTGAGCAGGCCGAGCATGCGAAGCGCCTGTTCCGCGGCAAACGCGTGCTGGTGACGCTGGCCGATGCTGAGAC
>JBOHTC010000272.1:0-7792 GCA_050733495.1 Gemmatimonadaceae bacterium
TCCCTAATCCGCAATCAGTCAGCAGTTCGGAATAGCAGTTAGTCCGCAATCCTCAATTAGTCAGCGATGATCGATGCACTTGGTCCTGGGCCCTCGGTCCTCAAACCGCCTCCCGCCCACCGCCTCCCGCTTCCCGCCTCCCGCCCGTCACCGCCCGACAAAAACCCTGAGCGACACTGGCGCAGTTTCCTTACCGGCGCCTTCCGCGGTCCATGTCAGCGTCTGCCATTCCGATTTTGCCAGCCTCGGCGCTACCAATCGCACACGAACTGGAACATCATCGTGGGCCCTGACGGCAAAGGTGCTCATCGGCCACGGATGGGAATGCTGCTGCGACGTACTGTCGACGCTCCACCCTGGCGGAAGCTGATGTCGCAAATGGAAGGTGACCGGCTGGTCCGTATTGTTGTGCAGCATCAATATCACCGGGACGTGCTCGCCACTCCCGACTCCGAGCTCCGGGGCGAGGAGAGTGGTCATGACGTCGAGATCGTGCGCTGGATAAAATCTCTTGTAAAACGCCCATCCTTCTCCCAGCTCGAGCGAGATGGCTGGCTCATTCTCGGCCGGGCGGTAGCCGTGGACCGGCGCGAACGGAATGGAGCCGGATCCAACCCCCGCCATTATGTCGTCGGTCGGCTGTCCTCCAACGAGTGATTTCGCTCGCACGAACGGCAAGGGCCGGTCAAAATCCGTGAGGTCGTTGGTCGCGAGTGCTTGCGCGGGGACATCGCCGAACTGGGTTCGGTGGAACGACTCCTCTTTGGCGGCGAGCCGCGCATATGACACGCGCTGGGATGGCGACACCGCAGTCATCGAGTACTCCGGCCCCTTGCCCTTCATGAACTCGAAGTGCGAGGCATCAGTATAGTAGTAGAGTTTTTTTGCCTGCCACGGGTGCAGGCCCTCCATCAGGTTGCCGTACCAGAGACGGTCTTCGGGAGCGGCAACCTGTTCCGGAAACGCAGTCGGGTCGCCGGCGAGATCGAACGCTTCGGTCGCGATGACGGCCGATGCCTGATGGTCCTCGTGGTTTTCGCCGACGACAGTCGCGGGCAGCATCGCGATCACAACTTCGGGCCGCGTCAACCTGATGAATCTCACCGCTTCACCCAGTGCGCTGCCGTGGTTCGACGTCTCGAGTGAGCGCAGCACATCAGACACGTCCTCCCCTGGGGTGTCCGGTGCGCGAATGAACCAGACTTTGTCGATGCCGAGAGACGCGAGGGCTTCGCGCGTCTCGATCTCGCGAATCTCAGCGAGTGATCGCGCCTCCTCGTAACCGACCAGATTCTGGCCAGCGTCGCCGCGTGTAGTCAGGACTACGGCGACGCGCCTGTGCTCGTCGAGTGACGCCTTCGCCAGATATCCGGCGATCGTCGACTCGTCGTCGGGGTGTGGCGCGATGACCAGGATGTCCGCCTTGAATCGATCGTCGGGCGGCGGATTCAACGCCGGTTGTTGCGATCTGACCGAGCGCGGGAGAGCAATCGTCGAAAGACAGGCAGCGAGCAGAAGCAGTCGGCGCATCAAAGAATCCTCACCAAAGTTTATGGCGCGAGCGTTCAGCGTGGCGCCCAATGATCATGGCGCTGCAACCACCGTGTTGCTCACAAAGGCCAGCCGCTTTCCGTCCGGCGACCATGACGGGACGTTGATCGTCCCCTGACCTCCATAGACATAAGCTATGACGCGTGAGGGACCACCACTGATCGGCATCAATCTGAGCATGACGTGTTTGTAGAATGGATGATCGTCAGCGGCGACGTCCAGCGCGAACGAGATGTACACGATCCACTTGCCATCCGGGGAGATGTGCGGGAACCAGTTGTTGAAGTCGTCGTTCGTGATTTGCGTCTGGCCGCTGCCGTCCGGCCGCATCCGCCAGATCTGCATGCGTCCGCTCCGCGCCGAATTGAAATAGATGTACGTACCGTCGGGTGTGTATTCCGGTCCGTCATCCAGTCCGGGCGCGGACGTGAGGCGGATCTCCTCGCCTCCGCTTGCTGGAATTTTGTAGACGTCGAAGTCGTTATTCCTCTGACCGGTGAACACCAGCCATTTCGCGTCTGGCGACCAGCCGTGCAAATAAGATGGTCCTCTCGCCGTCACGCGATGCGGCGTCCCACCCATCGTCGGCACCGTATACACAATCGAAGCGCCGCTGTCCTCGGGCGCGTTGTTGCTGATGGCTATCATCGAGCCGTCGAAAGACAGCACGTGGTCATTGTTATTGTGCGTCGCCAAACCGGTGTTGATCGCTTCGGCCGCACGCGACGTAAGATCAAAACGGTACAGTCGTCCTTCCTGCGCGTAGATGAGCGCCTTTCCGTCGCGCGTCCAATTGGGGGCCTGGAAGGATCCCGAATATTGATGAACGATGGTCGCATTGCCGGTCGCTACATCGAGAATCTCGAGATTGCTGCCGAGGTATTGGCGATACGGTACGATGGTCGCTGGCGCGGGTGTCGTAATGCGGACGTTGCTGAACGTGCCCCGTTCGAGAACGGAATCGTTGTGCGCACAAACGAAGAGCCCGACGTAGACGGTATCAGGGAGCGCGACGTCGGAGATATGCTGGGTGACGAGAGTGTCGCCGAATTGCGCGACCGACATGATGTAGACGCCGTCGCGCCGCTCCAGTTGGATCACCGCGTCGAGCACGCGCTCGGACAAACTGTCCGCGGACTTCGCTTCCTCAGTAGTTACGCCAGTGGTGCGGCGGAACTGGAGTGAGGCGAGTCCGTTGCCATGGACCGCTGCCGTCACGTGCGCCGCGTTCGTCTCGAGCGATGGCCGGATCGTCCACCCAATCTTTCGGTGCGCTTCTACTCCGCGACCGACGAATCGCGCGCGCGTCGACAGAATGAAGTTTCCTGTCATCCGCTTCCATACGAAATGGAAATCGTCGTGGTCGCCCCACATGTTCTGCCCGGAGCCGGCAATCTCGTACTGCTGGAGCTCGGCGTTGTACGACGCGGAGCCGGCGCGACTGACGTGACCGACGTCTGCCTGGGAATCGAACACGCCAATACCAGCTTGTGCCTCGGAGCCGAATACGCCAACCGTCTTCTGCACCTCCGAGCCGAAGGCGCCTGTGCCGGTTTGCGCGCCAAGCGAGGCACCCATCGATGCGAAGGTCATTGTCAGCGCGAAAGAGCGGTAGAAAACAGTCATCAGTATGTCAAATCCGGGTTGATGTTCTGGTCAGTCCGCAGCTATTAGAGATTGTCGTCCAAACGCGCCGTTTGTGCAATGGCCGCGACCTAACGCACACGTCCGGCTTCGGATACGTTAGATGCCACACCCGCCCCAGACCATCACTCCAACATTCGTTGGACACGAGTACGCACATGACCAGACACGCCAGCATTCTCGGGACAGTCGGCAACACTCCAGTCGTCAAGATCAACAAGCTCGCGCCACCGAACGTCAATCTCTACGTCAAGATCGAAGCGTTCAATCCGCTTGGGTCCGTCAAAGACCGCCTCGCGCTCGGCGTTATCGAAGAGGCGGAACGCTCGGGCAAGCTCAAGCCGGGACAGACGGTCGTCGAAGCGACAAGCGGCAACACCGGCATCGGGCTCGCGATGGTGTGCGCCGCGAAAGGCTATCCGCTCGTCGTGGTCATGGCCGAATCGTTCAGCATCGAGCGCAGGAAGCTGATGCGCTTTCTCGGCGCGAAAGTAATTCTTACCGCGCCGTCCGAAGGCGCGACAGGTATGGTCGTTAAGACGATCGCGCTCGCGGCAAAAAATGGCTGGTACTACACCCGGCAGTTCGAGAACGAAGCGAACGCCGATTTCCACTCGCGCACGACAGCGCGCGAGATCATCAACGATTTCAAGGGCGAGCGACTCGATTATTGGGTGACTGGCTTTGGAACGGGCGGAACGCTCAAGGGTGTCGGGCGCGTTCTCGCGAAGGAGCGGCCGGAGGTAAAGGTCGTCGTGGCCGAGCCGGCCGATGCGCCGATGCTGACTAGCAAGACACCGCAGGAGACCAACTCCGACGGCTCGGCCGCCGCGAAACATCCCGCCTGGAAGTCACACCCGATTCAAGGCTGGAGTCCGGACTTCATCGCCAAGCTCACCAGCGACGCTGTCGAGATGGACATCATCGACGAAGTGATAACGATCCCTGGTCCACAGGCTATGCACTGGAGTAGAGAGCTCGCACGGAACGAAGGGATCTTCGTCGGCATCTCGGCAGGCGCGACGTTCTCCGCCGCAATCGAGGTCGCGAAGCGCGCGGGCAAAGGTACCACGCTGCTCTGCATGCTTCCCGATACAGGCGAGCGGTACCTGTCGACGCCACTCTTCGGGGAAATTCTGGCCGAAATGAATGAGGAAGAGCTCGCGATCGCAAAAACCGTTTGAGTGTCCACTCGAAGTTGTAGCCTTGCCGAGAGCGTGATGGTACCACGCACTTCCAACAAATTCCGGAGGATTCCCATGAAGGCGATGTTCCGCTCGGCGGCGTTTCTGCTGCTCATTGCGTCGACGCTTTCCGCGCAGACGAAAACAATCGCCGAGCGACTGGGATATCCCGCCGATTCGAAGCTGCTGATTCTGCATGCCGACGATCTGGGCGTCGCGCACTCAGAAGACGTCGCGAGCTTCGACGCACTCGATCGCGGCGCGGTGTCGTCGGCGAGCGTGATGATGCCGACGCCATGGGTTACGGAAGTCGCCAACTACTTCAAGGCGCATCCCGATGCTGACATCGGGCTGCACCTCACCCTGACCAGCGAATGGCAGACCTATCGGTGGGGCAGTGTCGCGCCGCACGACAAAGTCCCGAGCCTTCTCGATTCTACCGGCACTTTTCCCGACGATGAGAAGATCGTCGCCGCGAAAGCAAAACCGGCGGACGTCGAGCTGGAGCTACGTGCGCAGATCGAGCGGGCACTGGCGCTCGGGATCCATCCGACGCACGTCGACAGCCACATGGGCTCTCTGTTCACGACGCCGGCGCTCATCGCGACCTACGTGAAGGTCGCGCACGAGTATCACCTGCCGTTTCTCGCTCTCAAGGGGAGTCCTCTCGCCGCTCCGGAGTCGGGCTTCTCGCAGCGCGACATCGTGCTCGACGCGGTGATCATCGCAGGTCCCGAGGTCGCGCGCGACAAGTGGAAAGAGTTCTACCTGAACGCCATCGCCGGCCTCAAGCCCGGCCTCACCGAGATGATCGTCCACCTCGGCCACGACGACGCTGAGTTGCAGGCGATTACCGTGAATCACGAACCCTACGGCGCGGCATGGCGCCAGCGCGACTACAATGTTGTTACAGGCGCCGAGTTCAGGAAGGCGCTACTAGACAACCACGTAATACTGGTGAAGTGGAAGGACCTCGGAAGGATCTCTCAGCAGCCCTGAGGTAGTTCTCGATCGTCGCCGAGATCCGCGGCAGTATCGCTTGCTGAGCGATTCTACGCCGCGCCAGCTTGCGCGGCTTGCTTCACGACCATGGCGCCGAGGCGCTGGCGATCCTCTGACGCGGGATCGAACCCGTCCGCTCGAATGTCAAGCAGCAGGCTGTACGGACTGTCCGGCGAATACTCGGAGCGAATGCGAACGTGCGAGCCAGGTTCCGCGAAGGCAAGCTTCTGCTCGACCAGCTCCGCCAAGTGCGTGAGTGCCTGCGGTGAGCCGCGGATCGCGTGGCCGTCGAGGCCGGCATCCGGCCACGTCATTATTTCGAGAGAGCCATACGGACCATAGTGCTCCCGCTTGCCGACTGACGTGTACTTGGGATCGGCGACGTAACCGAGTAGCAGGTCGGGAAAGTACAGCAATCCGCGCCTGTCACCGGTCAGGGTCCAGACTCTCTTATGATCGTCCAGCTCGCAGAAGAAGCCGAGCTTGCGCCATTCCTTCCTGATCTGCTCGTCGGTCATGTCGGCGCGCGAATGCTTGTCACCGATGGGGCCGCGCCTGTACGCGAGCAGTCCGAACGAAAGCAGTGTGACGAGTGCTAGTGGGAGCATGAATCGCCTCGCCTAGCTTGGGTTTTGCGGCGCCGTCTCGCGGCGCCGCGAGCGGTTACGCGAGCGGTTACAGGATGCCCGCGCTCCGCACGCGGAAGTCCACGTTGTCAGCCATCCACTTCCAGAGCTCCGTCTGGTTGTCCGGCGCAGCACTCGCGTGGTAGTGCGATCTCCACGTGGCCATCACCTCGTCGTCGACGGTCCACATGCGCACGCGGCGACGTGGAACGGTCTTCTCCCAGTGTACGGCGACAGTCGGGCGAGGGTAGAGAATGCGCAGCGTCGTATTCTTCGACAGATATTCGAGGCCGCTGACGTTGATCTTCTTGTACTTGCTCAGACTGTCGTTCTTCTCCGACGGCGTGTCCGGGATCCCGTCGGTGAGCAGTACTATGTTGATCGGCGACAGCACGAGGTTCTGCCGCTTGACTAGAGTCGCAACGCGATCGAAGAACGGATTGAAATCCGTGAGCCCATCGCGCGAGGGATATTCTTTGTGCAGATACTTCGTGATCTCAGCGACGCTCATATGCTCGAAGGTGTCGATTGGCTGGAATGACTTCGTCTCTCCAGGTTTCTCGCCACCGATCGAGCCGACGAATAGAGCGGTTGGTTGCTTGAGTCCGCCGAGTCCGTGGATGTGTGCGTAGAGATAGTTCGCGGCAAAATCGATGGAGCTCTCGTAGCGCCCTTTGCTCTCGAAAGAGCCGCTGACGTCGATGCCTACGACGAGCGTCGATCTCGCGACCCGCGCCGTCGTTCCTGCAGCTGGAGCGCACGCTAAGGCTGCGCCCACCAGCAGGACAGTTGCGAAAGCGCGACCCGTTGGGCCGAGCACGCGGAATGAATGCTTTGTCATCACGCTACCCTCGGTCTCGGATCATGCGGGGTGCGCATTGCCGGACGCGATTCCAGCGTCGGCCTCGAACCCACCGCCATTGGTGTCGCTGCGAGGATATCCTCGAGCGAGTTGAACGGCAGCGAGAACATCGGCCGCGACTGCACGGCGACGACGGCGAAATTGATCGCCGCTGCGAGAAGCTGCAGCACCGGCAGCGAAAGCAGCTCGAACATGCGCTTCGCTTCGGCGTGGAACCACTCCGTTTCTGCCTTGAGTGCGTTCACCGGTGCGCGCCAGAGATCCGGCTGCACTGGCGAGGCGACGATACGCGTGCCCCCTTCCTGCGATATGGTCTGTCGCGACAGGACGGCCAGCAGTGCCGGCGTCCCGAAGCGGCCGAAGAGGAACCACGACATACCGCGCACGCCCATCCATCCAAAGGATGCGAGAGCGAGCGTTGCGCCAATACCGAGCTGCACCGAGCCGCCCGATTGCTGGGCGATCCACGGCGTGATTGCGTCGATCAGCTCACGATAGAGGAAGATCACCTCAAAGAACATCACCGCGCTCTCGACGACGAGCATCTGGATTATAGTACCGGTCTTCTTTTGCTTGACTGCTTCCGTCACCACCTGCACGCAGGCAAAGCTTCCCGCCACGAGCATGAACAGGAACACCCAGAGGAGCGGTGCCATCACGCGCGGATTCGGATCGAAGCCGGTGAGGCTGCCGAACACTTCGTTGAGCGTCGGCTGGAGGGTGAACGTGAAGATGGTCGATTCTATCGAGCACCAGAGAACGAGAACGAGGAACGCGACCCAGGGCACACCAGGCTGGAAGTAGCTGCGCGACGTCCAGTCGAGCAGCGTCAGCGGCGAGCGAACCAGGCCGACGATCATGTTCTTGAACATCAGGAAGGCGAAGCGGATAGATCCGATCGTCCAGCCGACGAGCGCGACAAA
>JBOHTC010000273.1:0-3380 GCA_050733495.1 Gemmatimonadaceae bacterium
ACGGTCAGCCGATCGACACCACCGCGCGCGAGCATCAGACGCCGTGGGAGCGTCCGTGGGATTATTACTTCAAGACCGATTACGTGCGGCCGCTTTCGAACGGAATGGTTTTCGAGACCGGATACAAGGGATCGCTGCTGCGCATCCATACGACTCTCGACACCGACGTCTTCGACACCGCGCAGGCCGCTTACATCGTCGATCCAACGCGGACGAGCGACTTCATCTATCGCCAGCTCGTGAACGCGGGTTACGCCCAGCTAGGCGGCGAGGCCGCGCAATTCCAATATCAGGCGGGCCTGCGCGTCGAACGAGCCACGACGCGGTTCGGAATCGCCAGCAGCGGCGCGTCGTACGACAATCCGTACAACAGCTTCTTTCCGAGCGGCCTGATCGCCTACCATATCGATGACGCGCATCAGGTGAAGCTCAGTTACTCGACGCGCATCAGACGGCCTGATGATGTCGATCAGCTCGATCCGACGCCGCACCAGCTGGATCCGCTCAACATCTCGGTCGGCAATCCGCACCTGCGGCCCGAGTACATCCGATCGCTCGAGCTGGGCTTTCAGCGGTCCGATGATCACACGACGGTGCAGGTGACGCCGTTCTACCGACATACGCTGAACGCGATAAGAACGATCAGGACACTCGACACCGCGGGAGTGTCGACCAGGATTTTCGCCAACGTTGCTTCCACGAATGCCTTCGGAACGGATGTGACCGTTTCGATGACCGGCAACAAGGTGAGCGGATTCGCGACTGCGAGTGGATTCCATCAGGTGAGCGACGCCGCCAATCTGTCGCCGGGATTTTCGGCCGCCACTTTCGGCTGGGACGCACGAACCAACGCGATGATTCGGCTTTCGCCGACAGTCGACATGCAGGCGCTGATCTCCTACCGGGCACCAATGACGGTGGAGCAGGGACAGAACGCCGCGCGCACGCGCGTGAGCCTTGCGATCCGCGAGAAGCTGATGAACGATCAGATGAACCTGACGCTGCGCGTGATCGATCCCTTCAACACGTCACTGGAGCGCAACACGACGATCGATCCGACCTTCTACCAGCTCTCGGACCGACGGCGCGTACAGCGCGGAATTCAGCTCAAAGCGACGTGGCTGTTCGGCCACGTGAACAAGGACGAGGCCGACAAGATCGATCTGAGCGACACCGGCGGCTGATCCCGCTGTGCGAGGACAGGTGCTCGCCGGACGGGTTCTCGCCGCCAGCAAGACATTGGCGCTTCGTTATTGGCCCCCCAGACCCTCTGCCGCCAGTCTCCTTTTCTCGTCACGGGTTAGCTTGACCACAAGCGCCAGGATCACGAGGAGAAAAACCGCACTGACTGGAATTGTGCCAAGTCCGAGCCCGCCGTCTTTCGGCGTCTGCGTGAGCAAATCACCAATGGATGCACCGAGCGGACGCGTCAGGATGTAGGCGAGCCAGAACGCCAGCACTTCTCCGATCACGCGCGCCCGATACAGCCCGTAGATCACGGCGATAGCCGCTGCGAACATCACCCCCGACAGCGCGTAGCCAAGCCCGAGTCGCTCGGAGAGCAAGTCGCCGCCCGAGGTGCCGAGCGAGAACGTGAAGAGTATCGCCAGCCAGTAGTAGAACTCGCGCCCGAAAGTGTAGATCGTATGCACCGAGAGCGTCTTCTCTGTCGCGTACCAGATCACGAACACCGCGATCAAGGCAATCGTGAAAATGATCGTGGTTGTAACGAGGCTGACGCCGAGGTTGTCGACGAGGTTGTCGGAGATGAGCGTGCCGACGACGCTGATGAACACGACCACCAGCCAATAGATCGGCGGCTCGTACTTGCGCGCCCGGAACTGGAAGAAGATCGAGATTAGAAGCAGCACGCCCATGACATAGGACGTGTTGACGGTGCCCAGTCCGAATGTCGTCGACAGCACGTCCGCCGCGGTCTCACCGACTGTCGTGGCGAGGATTTTCAGAATCCAGAAAACAACGAAGACTTCCGGGACTTTGTTCAGCATCGGGCGGAGATCACGTTCAGTTGTCGCAGTCAAGGCGTCGCGTCCGTTAAGTGACGCCGCCGTCATCGCACGATGCATTCCGTGCGGTCAAGAGCCGTGATTGCAGTCGTCTATGAACGCCTATCGCTTGGCTCGCCCAAGTAACGCATCCAGCGCCGCCTGCGCGTCATCGAGCAAATCATATTGCTTCTGTCGCAGCCGGGTGTTCACCCGAATGCTGTCGCCGAGCTCCACGTAATGCTCCGACCTTAGGTCGTACTGCGGCCACTCCGGCAGTCCGTGTCTATTCGGATTTCCCGTCGCAGCGAATTGAATCCAGTACCCGCTCATCGCGCTCCTTAGCGCCTGATCGTGCGGACCCCTTGGCCAGCCGGGATCCTCGCCGAACACGATTGGGATCTCTCCACCATGGAACGCGCCGAGCGTCTGACCCGCGGGCGATGAAACGGCGTGCGTGAAGTAATAGAAGTAGACGTTGGGTTGTTTCGCCTTCGTCATCGCCCGCGCCACGAAGCGCGCGCCTTGCCCGAATCCCGCGTCGGTGTTCGCCTCGAACAACTTTCGCTCCGCCTCGGCCGTGTCTGATGCGGGATATGTCGCCAGCAATCGCGGGACGAACGCGCGCAGCGGAGCATTGCTGCCGAGCGCGCCGAGCAGTGCGTCGGGGTAATCGGACATCGATTTCAGCCCGAAGGAGCTCAGAAAGCCGCGGTACTCGTCCTTGTTGCTGCCGATGATCAACGGCACACTCACCTGCCGACCTTCCGCGAAAACGAGATCGGGCTGTTCAGGAATCATCCATCCGTCGACGTTTACTTCGTGCGCGATGCCCGGCGCCTTCGACATCGCGGCAAGGATCTCGTCGGCGCTCTTCGCGCGCATCGCCGCAAGGACGTCACGCGCACCCGCGACGCCGAGCGCACTGGCGAGCTGCTTGCCGCTTTCCTCGGCGGCGGGATGTTCGCTGCCGCTGGTGACGGGAACCTTGAGCGCCGCAAACGGTCCGGTGCACGCGCCACTCTCGGAGATCGCGCGCTGGAATAATCCGCGCGCCAGGGGAGATGTCATGAGGCAGGTGATGTCCATTGCCCCCGACGACTGGCCGAACACAGTGACACGCGTCGGATCGCCGCCGAACGCGGCAATGTTCAGCTGCACCCAACCGAGCGCCGCGATCTGATCGAGCAGCCCGTAATTCCCGGACGAATGATGCGCCGATTCCGCGGTGAGCGCCGAATCGGCGATGAATCCGAGCGCGCCGACGCGATACTCCATCATCACGAGCACCACGCCCTGACGAGCCAGACTTTCTCCGCTGTCGGTCCCCTCCGTTCCCCACCCGCCATTGTTGCCGCCGCCGTGGATCCACAC
>JBOHTC010000274.1:0-22542 GCA_050733495.1 Gemmatimonadaceae bacterium
CAAGTTAGACGCAACAAGAATATCAGGAAAGCGCGCTATCGACTTCACTATTCATGGATTCGCTCTATCTTTGATGAGCATCGGGCCGAAGTGGTGGAACTGGTAGACGCGCTGGCTTCAGGAGCCAGTGGGCGCAAGCTCGTGGGGGTTCGAGTCCCCCCTTCGGCATTCGAGATCCGTCCGACGATTCATTTCGATCGGATGGATTTTTTTGGGGACTGGCCACTTTGTCATTCGACGTCATGCCGGGACGCGAATGTCCACGAACTGCGCGACGCGGACCGATTCTAAACGGTTTCGAGTATCGGAAGCTCGGCTTTATCCGACGCGCTCGAGCTCGGCAGCCCGACCCTTTCTCGAACCGTCGGCTCGTCGTGCAGCAGATCGGCGAGGCTCACGCCCGTCAACACGTCGTCGATCCTCTGCTGTAGCATCACCCACACCGGCCTGATGCTGCAGTTGTGGGAGGCGGAACACCGTTCTTCCTCGACCGGGTGGCTGACGCAGTGGAGATCGAAGGTCTCGAGCTCCGACGCGTGGATCACATCGCGAATCGAAATCTCAGCCGGTGTCCGCGCGAGAACATAGCCGCCTCGTGCACCACGAGTGCTCGTGATTACACCGGCGCGCCTCAGTCGAAGGAGGATCTGCTCCACGTAATCCGCGGGCAACCGCTCCTGCCGCGCAATCTCCCGACCGTTAACGGGCGCCCGGTCGGTGCGCTTGGCAAGGTTGAGCGCGCAAATTACACCGTACTCTGCCCACGTCGTTATCCGCATGCATTCACGATAGAGATTACAGACCGGGGAAACAAGGGGAGCTGCGTCACTTACCCCGCTTTCCTCCGGGGACGCCGATCTCCGTCATTTTCTTGAGGTCGAGGACCTCGTCGATCTCCTTCGCCGGCAGGACTTTTTCTCGTTTCACCAGATCCCGAATGAGAACGTTCTTCTTCACCGACTCTTTGCTGATCTCGGCCGCTCGCGCATAGCCGATCTGCGGAGCGAGAGCCGTGGCGAGCGCCGCCGAGCGCTCGAGCCAGTACTCGCACTGCGCTTCGTTCGCCTCGATCCCATTCACGGTATTCTCCGCCAGAACGCGGGCGCTGTTGCGAAGGATCAACATCGCAAAGAGCACGTTGTGCGCGATCACCGGCATCATCACGTTCAGCTCGAGCTGTCCGTGCTCTGTGGCGGCGGCAACGCACGCATCGTTGCCAATTACCTGGAAGCAGACCTGATTCACCATCTCGGGTATCGAGGGATTTACCTTGCCCGGCATGATCGACGATCCCGGCTGCACCGCCGGGAGACGGATTTCGTCGAGACCGGTCCGCGGACCGCTCGCGAGTAATCTGAGATCGCTGGCGATCTTGCTGAGATCGAGCGCGAGTACCCGCATCTGGGCGCTGAAGCCGGCCACATCTCCCATGCTCTGCATTAACTGGATTCGATCTTTCCCCTCCCGAAGCTTGAGCTTGGTGGCAGCATTCAGATGCTTCACCATTAGCGCGGGATACTTCGGCTCGACGTTGACGCCCGTTCCGACGGCGCTCCCGCCGATCCCAAGATCGCGCAGATAATCCGCAGCTTCGGAAACCCGTCGCAGTCCACGTCGAAGCGATCCCGCATACGCATTGAGCTCCTGCCCCAGCCGGATCGGCATCGCGTCCTGCAGATGCGTCCGCCCCGATTTGAGCACGTCGTCGAATTCGGTTCCCTTCTTCTCGAACGCCTTCGCGAGCTCCTCAAAGGACTTCTCGAGACCACCCAGCTCCGTCAGACAGCCGAGGCGAATGGCGGTTGGGATCACATCATTGGTCGACTGCGCCATGTTGACGTGATCGTTTGGATGAACGGGCGAGTAGGCGCCGCGTTTCGCGCCGAGTATCTCGTTGGCGCGATTCGCCAGGACTTCGTTGCAGTTCATGTTGTGCGAAGTTCCGGCGCCCGCCTGATATACATCGACCACGAACTGGTCCCTGTGTTTTCCCGCCAATACTTCGTCGGCAGCTTTTACGATCGCGTCCGCAAGCCGCGGTTCCAGCCGTCCGGTTTCTTTGTGAGTCAGCGCGGCAGCACGCTTGATCTGGATCGTCGCATCCACGAAGGCCGGCACCGGTCTCAGGCCACTGATCGGAAAGTTCCGGACCGCGCGCAGGGTCTGAACGCCGTACAGCGCGTCGGAGGGAACGTCGAGTGAGCCCAGCGGATCTTTTTCTGTGCGCGTCTTCTCGCTCATGATTCGTTCAGGTTAGCGCCCGACGATGCGGGCTGTGCCGTTGAGAAACGGATTGGACTCTCGCTCTTGGGCGATCGTCGTAGCCGCGCCGTGTCCGGGATACACGACCGTGTCCGGATCGAGGGCGACGATTCTCTCAAGCGATGCCGCGAGCTGCGGCGGGTTTGAAAACGGCAGATCAGTGCGGCCGATTGATCCAGCGAACAGGCAGTCACCAACGAGTGCGATCCCGTCGCCGAAAATCACGACGTGTCCGGGCGCGTGTCCGGGCGTATGCATCACGGTCATTGGGACTTCGCCTACATTGACCTCCTGAGCGTCGGTGAATTCACGATCAGGCGATGGACCCTCCTCGAACGGCACGCCGTACACCTCGGCCTGACGGGGCGCGGCTTCGTAGAGCCGCCGGTCGAGCGGATGGAGATATACCGGGACGTTCCAGCGACGTTTTACCGATGCGATTGCACCGACATGGTCGACGTGCGCGTGAGTGATCCAGACCGCTTCCAGCTCGGTGGCCGACCGTTCGATGGCCTCGACAATCCGATCCCCCTCGCTGCCGGGATCGACCACGACAGATTTTCCGGAACGCTCGTCGATCAGGAGATAGCAGTTTTCCTGAAACGGTCCGACGGTCAGAGTCTCGACGCGCATCCCTAAAACGGGTTCCGTATCACGTGTATCCACCCGCGCTCACATGCGAGCTTTGCATCGCGCCCAGCGTAGTTGCGTCGGTGGAATTCGTCCGTTCCATCTCTCGGAATCGCGTGATGTATTTGTCCGCCGCAATTGCGGCAGTCGTGGCATCGCCGGAAGCCGTCGTGACCTGACGGGTGAGCTGAGCGCGGAGATCTCCCGCGACGAACAACCCCGGGATCGATGACATCATCGCGCTATCCGTGACCACATAACCCATGACATCGTGCTCGAAATGTCCGGCGATCACGCCGGTGTTAGGGCGGAACCCGATGAACACGAACAATCCTGTCGCGTCCAGCAAGCTCCGCTTCTGCGTTACCAGATTGTGCAGCCTCAGTCCCGTCATTCCCGTTTGGGGATCACCTTCGACCTTCTCGGCCACCGTATCCCAGATGACTTCGATCTTGGGATTCTCGAAGACGTGCTGCTGCAGAATCTTCGACGCACGAAATTCGTTGCGGCGGTGGATGAGATAGACCTTGCTCGCATACCGCGTCAGGAAATCAGCCTCCTCGCACGCGGCATCGCCGCCTCCGACCACCGCGACGACCTGCTCCTTGAAGAAAGCCGCATCGCAGATCGCGCAATAGGAGACCCCCCTCCCCGCGTAGTCGAGCTCTCCGGGAATGCCGAGCTTGATTGGCGTGCCGCCGGCGGTGACGATCGCTGCCGGAGAGCGGAAGATCTCCCCGTTCTCGGTCTCGGTGCGGAAGTATCCGTCAGGCATTCTGGTAACCGAGGTGACGCCTGTGGTCTCGAAGAATTCAGCGCCGAACTGCTTCGCGTGCGCGGCGAATTTCTCGGCCAGCTCCTGACCGAGGATTTTCGGAAATCCAATGACGTCGTCGAGATACTCCGTGTTGAGGAGCTCGCCACCCGGGAATCCCCGCTCGAGGACCGCCGTTCGCAGTAGAGCGCGGCCTGTATAGAGAGCGGCGGTCATGCCGGCCGGTCCCGCTCCGACGATGACGACGTCGTAATCGCGTACTGCTGGTGCTTGTTTCACCCGTGAAATATAAGCCGGATCAGGCTGTCTTTCCGTCGATTCCCGAGGTGTGGTAGGCTCGCGGAGAGTTACGCGGCGGAATCGCGCATCAACTGCGGACATCAACTGCGGATGTGGCGACCCCCGTCGACGATGATGGTCTCGCCCGTAACGTAATCCGCACTCAGAAGGTAGAGCACCGCCTGCGCTACGTCCTCAGGTGTGCCGATACGGCCAAGCGGCGTCGTGGCGACAAGCTTGTCGGCCTGCTCCTGGGTCCATCCATCCGGCAGGAGCACCGGTCCTGGAGCGATTGCGTTCACGCGAATCTTGGGCGCAAGCGCGTGCGCCAGCCCGCGAGTCATTTGCACGATCCCCGCCTTGGTGATCGAATGCGGGATGTAGCCTCGCCACGTCTCGAATGCGGCGAGATCGGAGATGTTCACAATCGCTCCGCCGCGCTCGCGCATCGCCCGCGCCGCAGCCTGGCAGAGGAAGAATGGTGCGCGAAGGTTGAGCGCGAACATCGCGTCCCAGTCCTCGACAAGTACTTCGCCGACGGGCGTTCGGAGCATGACTGCCGCGGAGTTGATCAGGACGTCGAGCGATCCGAACACCTTGACCGTGTGCTCGATGAGTCGCGGTCCCGTTGCGGGATCCATCAAATCCCCCGGAAGCGTGTGGGCCTCGCCGCCGCCGCGCGTGATCTCCGCTGCAGTGTCGCGCGCGCCCTTCTCCGAGCCCGCGTAATGCACGCTCACCCGCAAGCCCGCTCTCCCAAGCGCGAGCGCGATCACGCGTCCGACGCGCGTGCCGGCGCCAGTGACGAGAGCGACTTTCCCCTTCAAATCCACCGCGGCCGCTCCATCACAGTTTGGTCGTCGAGGTCAGACCGGCAACTCGCGCATCCTGCTTCTCGAGCCAGTCACGCGGGACGTTCATCATGCCGAGTCGGCGCGGTCCATCCGAAGCGCCGTGCCAGTCTGACCCGCCGCTTGGAACTAGTCCGAAGAAGTCGGCCAGCGCCTGCAATCGCTTCATGTCTTCGGCCGAGTGACTCGGGTGCCTGATCTCGACTCCATCCAAACCCGCCGTTACGAATGGCTCGAGTCTGTCGCGGCGCCCACCGTCGCCAGGATGGGCCCAGATCGCCAGCGCGCCCGCTTCATGTGCAATCGCGATCGCATCTTCCACCATCAGCTTGTCCTTGGGAACGAACGCGGTGCCGTTAGCTCCCAGGTATCGCATGAAAGCGTCGCGGAAATCAACGACGGCGCCACGGGCAATCAGCGCTCTGGCGACGTGCGGCCGGCCCACCGCTCCGCCGTTGGATTCCTTGAGCACCTCATCGAGCGTCAACGGAATGCCAAGCGTGTTCAGTTTCTCCACGATCCGTCCGGCCCGCGCGTGACGCGAAGCACGCAGCTCGAGGAGGCGTCTCTCCAGCGCTTCGAGCTGCGAAAGATGCAGAGCCAACAGGTGCACCTCGTGTTCGCCGTCGAAAGCGCTCAGCTCGACGCCCGGGATCACGCGGATTCCAACGCGATCTCCGACTTCGCGAGCTCTGCGCACTCCATCGATCGTATCGTGGTCCGTCAGTGCGAGCGCTCCGAGCTTGCACCGTTCCGCCGCCTCGATTACCTGCTCGGGAGGGAGCGTCCCGTCAGAGGCGGTCGAGTGGGTGTGGAGGTCGACGAACGCCGGCCCGCCCGCCTCTGCACTCACCGCTCGTAACCGGCCTCAGGCGATGTGAAGCTTGGCTGTGATTGGTCGAAGAGCTGTTTAAGCTGACTTTCCGACAGCTCGGCGAACGCCTGCTCGCGGGACCTTGTGCCCTGCGGAGAATATCGCGTGACGCGGACCTCGCGATTATTTCCCGCGCCCCGCGAGAACAGGAGGGCGTACTCATCCTGCGTGTACTGAGTGATATAGCCAGATGGTGAGACCTGCCACTTCTGCCCCGCAACGTCCAATGAGCGCACCGGCATCTAGAGCTCCACTTCCTGGTAGACGCGCGACGGATCGAGCGTCTTGTGTGGTGCGTTGGCGTGCGCGACCGTAAGCGTCTGCTCGTCGTCGGCCTCGGTGAATTCCACAAACGCACCGGGTAATGATGACTCCTCGAAAACCCAGAAACGGCAATTCGCCGCGGCGTAGTGGGACCGAAGGGCTTTGAGTTTCTTCGCGTAGTTCGCCCGCTCCGAAGCTGGCACTGTCGAGCGCTGGATGGTGAGAGCACGCGGCATATTAGAGCACGGTCTCCGGAAATGTCTCGATGGTTTTTTTCACGAAAGCGAGGAATTGGTCGGCGATAGCGCCGTCTATGATGCGATGATCGAACGAGATTGAAAAGTAAGCGCAAGTGCGGATCGCGATGGTGTCTTCCCCGTCGGCGCCGGGCATGACCTTGGGTCGCTTTTCAATCGCTCCGACGCCGAGTATGGCGACCTGGGGCTGGTTGATGATCGGCGTTCCCATGAGCGACCCGAAGACGCCGGGATTGGTGATCGTGAAAGTCCCTTCCTGCACTTCCTCGGGCGATAGCTTCTTTGCGCGCGCCCGGGCCGCGAGGTCGTTGAGAGCTCGCGTGATGCCCGAAAGCGAAAGATCGTCGGCGCGCTTGATGACCGGAACGATCAAGCCCCAGTCGAGCGCGACGGCAACTCCGATGTTGATCTGCTTTCGGTAGATCACGTTCGTTCCAGCGACCGAAGAGTTCATCACTGGAAATGCCTGAATGCCCTGCGTCACGGCCTTGATGATGAAAGGCATGTAGGTGAGTTTCTGCCCCGTGGAGGCCTCGAACTCTGCGCGCTTCTTGGCGCGGATGCGTGCGACGCGGGTGAAGTCGATTTCCGTAAACGATGTGACGTGCGCGGCCGTGTGCCGCGATGCGACCATGTGCTCGCTGATGAGCGCCCGCATCTTGGACATCGGCTCGACGACGTCTCCCGGCCACGCTTCGGGGAGCGGCAGCGCGTGGCCGGTCAGAGCCGTGCCCGCTCTTCCGCCTCCCAAAGTCGATGGGATCGGTGCGCCCGATTCGATGAAGCCGACAATGTCGCGCTTGGTCACTCGTCCCGCGACGCCAGTCCCTTGGAGCGAAGCGATGTTCACGCCGTGCTCGGCCGCGATTTTCCTGACCAATGGTGACGACCGGGTGCGAACGCGCTCCTCGAACGAGTTGCCGTTGCCGGAATGCGAGGCGGCGATTGCGGGAGCGGAAGGTTGCTGAGGCGTTGGCGCAGAAGCGGGCGTCGTTTCGCCCTTCCCGACCACCGCACCCTTCTCTGTCTCCAGACGGCCGACTATGGTCTGCACCGCCACCGTCTCGCCCTCCTTCACCAGCACTTCCGCGAGAACGCCCGCGGCCGGCGCCGGAATCTCGGCGTCAACCTTATCAGTGGATATCTCGAAAAGCGGCTCGTCGCGCTTTACTTCCTCGCCCACTCTCTTCAACCACTTGGAAAGTGTGCCTTCAGCGATCGATTCGCCCATCTGCTGCATGACTACATCTACGCGTGCCACCGACTCTCCTTCGTTTTCTTATTCATCGGACCGAGTTTGGTTGAGACGTCGCAACGCAAGCACAGGGAGCGTAAAGGCTCCCAGAACGGCTCCAATACCAGCATACACCCACCAATTGCACGCCGGAAGTCCCTCAGGAGGCTTGCAGTCCTGAACACTGCCGACGACTTTGCCCACGAACACCGCGATCATTCCGCCGCTGAAAAAACCGGCGACCGTTGTAAGGCATCCTACCGCAAACTTCCGCTGGCCCGCACCCTCGCGAGCCTGGCCATTCGAACCCATCAGTAGGCAGCGAGCTTCCGCAACGCGACCACGATGTCGGACGTCTGTGGAAGCACGTAGTCCTCGAGCGGCGGCGAATATGGCAGCGGTACGTCCGCCGCGGTCACGCGGAGCACCGGCGCGTCGAGCCACTCGAACGCGTTCTCATTGATGCGTGCCGTGATCTCTCCGGCTATGCCGCCCGTCCGGGTATCCTCGTGGACGATGAGCACCCGGTTCGTCTTCTTCACCGTTGCAAGTATTGCTTCATCGTCCATCGGCAGAAGCGTTCGCAGGTCAATGACTTCGACGGAAAGCCCATCTTCCTTCTCCACCTGTTCCGCGGCCTCGAACGCTTTCCAGACCGTCGCCGCATAAGTGATGATCGATAGATCTTTTCCCTCTCTCGCTATTCGGGCCTTGCCCAACGGAGTGACGACATCGCCCGCGGGCATCTCTTCCTTGATGCGACGATAGAGATACTTGTGCTCGAAATAGAGCACGCAGTCCTCGTCGCGAATCGCTGACTTGAGCAATCCTTTGGCGTCGCTCGCGGTGGCGGGATAGACGATCTTAAGACCGGGGGTGTGCAGAAACGCCGCCTCCGGATTTTGCGAGTGAAACGGACCACCCCTCACGTACCCGCCGCTCGGCCCGCGCACAACCATCGGGCACGGAAGCATCGCCCGATACCGCGCCGTCGCAACGTAGTTCGTGAGCATGTCATAGCCCGTGGAGATGAAGTCGATGAATTGCATCTCGCACACCGGTCGCATGCCCATGTGCGCCGCGCCAGCCGCCGCGCCGATGATGGCTGCTTCAGATATGGGCGTGTCGATCACGCGCTGCTCGCCGTAGCGCGCCATCAGGCCGTCGGTCACCTTGAACGCGCCGCCGTACCCGCCGATGTCCTCGCCAAGGCAGAAAACGCTCTCGTCGCGCTCCATCTCCTCGAAGAGCGCTTCGCGTATCGCTTCGAGATACGTGATCTCAGACATCGTGAGTGCCCCAGCTGGCGGGACGCTCGTGAACCTTTACCGCTGACGCGATGCCCTCTCTGAACCAGAGAGGCGCGATCACGGGCGGATCGGCAAAGACGCCAACGAGCGCATCGGTCGGCTCTGGCATCGGCGAAGCCTCCGCCTCGTCGGTGGCTGCGTCGATCTCACCCTTCACGCGCGCATCGATGTCGTTCAGCTCCGCTTTGCTCACGCCTTCGCCGAGGAGTCGGGCGACGTAGCGATCGACGGGATCATTCTCGTTTGCCCAACGATCGATCTCTCCCGCCGGCACGTAGGACTGGTTGTCGTGCTCGGCGTGTCCCTTTCTCCGGTAGGTGACGAGCTCTATGAGCGTCACTCCACCACCCGCCCGCGCCCTGTCTACGGCGCGCTTCGTCACTTCGTAGGTAGCGATGACATCGTTGCCATCCGCACGCTCGCCGGCAATCCCGTAACCAACTGCCTTGTCGACAATGCTTTTCGCCGCCGTTTGTTTTTTGAGCGGCGTCGAATAGGCGTAGCCGTTGTTCTCGACGACGACAACCAGTGGGCATCGCTGCACCGCCGCGAAGTTGATTCCCTCGTGAAAGGCGCCCGTCGAGGTCGCTCCGTCGCCCACATACACAAGTCCCACTCTGTCCTGCTTCCGCATCTTGAACGAGAGCGTCACGCCAGCCATCACCGGTACCATGTCCCCCAGGTGAGAGATCTGACCGATGAAGCCGCGCTCCAGATCGCCGTAGTGGATGTTCAGCTCTCGGCCACGCGTCGGTGAGTCGCCCTTCGCCATGTACTGCCTGATGATCTCGTTCGGTCTGGCTCCCTGCACGAGCATCGAGCCGAGATTTCTTATCAGCGGCGACAGGACGTCGCCCTTGCTTCGATCGAGAGCGTATGCGCTTCCCACCGCGTCGGCCTCCTGGCCAAGCGAACGGAACAGACCGCCGACTACTTTGGTTTGGCGATAAAGATTTACCAGCCGCTCTTCGAGCAGGCGCGTAAGCCTCATGAAGTAGTACAGCTCGAGCTTCTGTTCTCTCGAAAGAGACCCGTCGCCGTTTGAGCGGGCCGAATCCTGACGAACGCTCGCAGCCGTCGACGCGCCCGTAACTGGCCGCGCCACGCTAGTACGCCGCTTCGATGCGGTGGCGCGGGTCGCCGGTTCTGTGGAGCTCGACGAAGAACTTCTTCGCGTTCCGGTCCAGCCGGCTTTCTCCCGTCTGGTCGGTTTCGATTTCGACGAAGGTGTAATGACCACCTTCTTTGCGGACGCTTAGCTGGAGCTTGCCGAGATCTCCGGCGAACATCCGCGAGCGAGCCGTGTGACCGGACCGCTCCATGCCGATCTCGGGAAAGAAGTCATCCGCGATTCGCAGCGTTTCCGCAGGAGTTAGCTGGGTTCTGAAAAAGTGGCGCATTTCTATCGTCAGCTGCCCGGCGCGGTTGCCGGGTGTACCGTTTGGATCCAGTCCACCCGCTCGAGTGGCATTGCGGGATTCTTTTCGCGGCGGAACTGAATGGCGGCAGCCCAATCGCCTGTCGTAGCGAAAAAGAGTTTGCCGGAGTACGTCCCCAGCTCATTTTCTTTCTTGAAGCCATCGCTCGTGTTGGCCCGATCTACGCTTGTCGCGAAAATTCTACCTTCGCCCGTCTCGATCGGTTGGCCGGTCTTCTTGTCCTGGACCACGATCCTGTAGGCGATCGGCTCGAGCGCTCTCGGTGGCCTCGGATCCATCGTAACTCTGAACGCGTAACTATCGGACCATAGTCGCAGGTCGAGGACCCTCTGACTCGACCCGCAGCTCACCACTGCCGCGAGACAGCCGGCGCAAGCGAGCATGCGTGCGAACTTCACGCGTAGTACTCCAGCCCCAGGTGCGTGATCTGGTCCTCGCCCATGAGGTGGCGCAACGTGTTCTTGAGTTTCGTCTGCTGGATGAAGAGATCGTGCTCTGGTTGAAGTCCCGGTGCCGCCATCGGGCTCTTGTAGTAGAACGAGAGCCACTCCTGGATTCCCTTCAGTCCGGCACGGTGCGCGAAATCCGAGAATAGTGCCAAGTCCAGCACGATTGGCGCGGCCAGAATCGAATCGCGACAGAGGAAGTTGATCTTGATTTGCATCGGGTAGTTCATCCAACCGACGATGTCGATGTTGTCCCAGCCTTCCTTGTTGTCACCCCGTGGCGGGTAATAGTTGATGCGCACGACGTGCGAGAAATCCTTGTAGAGATCCGGATAAAGCTCCGGCTGAAGGATCGTGTGCAGCACGCTGAGCTTCGATTCTTCCTTGGTCTTGAACGACTGGGGATCGTCGAGGACTTCCACATCACGGTTGCCGAGGATGTTGGTTGAGTACCATCCCCGAAGGCCGAGCATGCGCGCTTTGAGACCTGGCGCGACAATGGTTTTCATCCAGGTCTGGCCAGTCTTGAAATCCTTGCCTGAGATCGGGACGCCACGGTCCTGCGCCAGCTTGAGGAGCGCCGGTGTGTCGACGCAAAGATTGGGAGCGCCGTTGGCGAACGGAATTCCTTCCATGATTGCCGCGTAGGCGTAAAGCATCGACGGAGCAATTGCTTCGTCGTTCTTCTCCATCGCCTTCTCAAACTGCTCGATCGTCGCGTGCGGCGGGCCCGGGCGGATGAAGATCTCGGTCGAAGCACACCAGACAATCACCATCCGATCGCATTTGTTCTTGGCCTTGAAGTCCCGCATGTCCTGCCTGAGCTGCTCAGCGAGATCGCGCTTCGTCTTTCCTTTCTTGACGTTGGTGCCGTGGATGCGGGTGACGTACTTGTTGTCGAAGACGGCCGGCATCGGTTTGATCTTGCGAAGAAAATCCGCGATTGGCTCGATGTCGGAGTCCTCGAGCACGCCTGCTTTCTTAGCGGCGGTCAACGCGTCGTCGGGAATGGGATCCCAGGCTCCGAAGACAATGTCATCGAGATTCGCGAGCGGGACAAAATCCTTGATGAGAGGCGCGCGCTTGTCGGTTCTCCTGCCGAGTCTGATGGTCGCCATCTGCGTCAGCGAGCCGATCGGCTTGGAGTGGCCGCGACGGATGCTCTCCACTCCTGCCATGAAGGTTGTAGCGACTGCACCGAGTCCCGGTGTCAGAATGCCCAGGCGGCCGGTAGCCGGCGCAATTGTCTTGAGGGCGGCACCAGGAGTGGATCTGGCCAATTCTATCTCCGTTTTTTATTTAAGATTGTGCCCGACGTGGCGCTGATGCTCCCGCCGCTTTCGGCGGCGACGCAGGATCACTGATCATGCGGATCGGCTTCGAGTCGAGGTGCTGGGTCGCATGATAAACGAATGCGATCCGTTGTACCGCCGTGATGCACGCGGTGACGCTCAGAAGAAGTATAATCGCTATCAACACCCAACCGTTCCAGAAGAGTCCGAACAGAGCCTGCGGCGCCGAGAGCAGCACTATGCGCTCAGGGCGCTGCATGACCCCGACCTTGGCATCGATGCCAAGCGATTCGGCCCGCGCGCGCGTGTAGGACACGACAAACGAGCCGATGATTCCGATGAGGCAAACGACCACCATATAGATGTTGTGATGGATCCGATTGGTTGCGTAGAAGACGGTGAGGCCGGCCATCAGTGCCCCGTCGGCGACGCGATCGAGCGTGGAATCGTAGAAGGCTCCGAAAACCGTCGACTTGCCGGTCCTTCGTGCAACCTGACCATCTACGACGTCGAAGAACGCCGTCGCCGACATCAGCCATCCGGCTGTCATGATATGACCAGTTCCATAGACCACCCCCGCGGCGATGGTTAGCACGGTTCCGGCGGTGGTGATGGCATTCGGGCTAACGTTGTGGCGCGCGAAAAAGCTGATCGCCGGCTCGATCACGCGCAGCGCCCCATTTTTCAGATAATCGGTGGGAGTTGGCATTCAGCTGGGGCCGGCAGTGAGCGGAGGCCGGCCGGCGTGGCGGCTCCTCGGGCTTGCAGCGCACAAAAAAGGGCCGGCGTGAGAACCACGACGGCCCCGTAAAACTAAGACCTCCAATGACCTATCGCCAGCCGCGCTAATGGCAGAGGCCGGTGGACGTCACGGCAGCCGCCAGTCGTACATGGAAGTGAGCGTGACGTTGTTCTTCGTGTACGTGCGCGTGCCGTCGACTGTGACTGCACGAAGATTGACGGTCGCGCCAGCTGGAACGCCGGCAACGGGGATGTGCTCGACGCTATTCGCTGCGACCTGTTTGACGAAAATGTCGTTTCCGCCGCTCACCACATAGACGTTCACCGACTGACTGAGGTTGTTCGTCAGATGGATGGCCGTTTCTGGAGCCGTTTCTGGACCCGTGCTCACTTCGACCTGGCGTCCACTGGCGCAGGCAGTCAGCGCGAGCATCGACAGCGAGAGCGTGAGAATCCGCATTCTGTGCCTCCGAAAATTCGTTGGTAGGTCGCCAAGGTGCTGCAAGACATACGCCTCAGCTCACTTGTAGATCAAGTACTCTCTCGTCGCTTCTCTGAATGCGTACGCCGACTTGTACTCGCGATCGATCAACTCGTCGGGATCCTCGCCGCGCAACAACGCCTCTCTAACTGCCGGCGCGCCGAATCTAAGGTCGAATCCGCGGTTATCGATCGTCAGTTTGTTACCGGCTGTCTTGTTTATCGCCCACAACAGGCTCGCGCCCACTCGCGCTGATTGCAAAGCGCTCCGATCGATCACGACGATCTTGATACCGGGAATCGTCTGGCCGGCGTATTTCCCGTCTGTCGGATTCACCGGTGTAAACTTCTCCGCATAAAACCTGACCCCCGGAATCTCGCGGTCTTTGAGAATGGCCACCGTCGCCGCCGCGTTGAGCCAGGGCGCTCCAACGTGCTGAAACGCTTCGGGAGTTCCGCGGCCGACAGAAAGATTGGTCGCCTCGAATGCTACGAGACCCGGATACAGCATCGCGCTGTGGAGCGACGGCATGTTGGGCGATGGTTTGACCCAGGGCAAATCGGTCAGATCGAACCACACGTCCCTCCTCCAGCCTGAAGCCGGAACCACGTGTAGATCTGCGTGGATCTTGAGCACGTCGTTGAAGTAGAGCGCGAGCTCACCCATCGTCATCCCGTGCCTCAACGGCAGAGGCCACAGCGCGTACGCCTGGCCCGGCCTTCCTGGTGCGGGATCGTTCGGGTTTGCGAGCGAGCTGTCGAGGACCGGTCCCTCTATGATGTATCCGGTGATCGGGTTGGGCCGATCGAGCACTATGAACGGTTTGCGCAGCCGCGCCGAAGCACGCATCGAATAGACCATTGCGCCAACGTAGGTCCACGTCCGTGTGCCAATGTCCTGGAGGTCGAATACGAGCGCGTCCAGCCCAGTGAGGATGCTGTCCGGCGGAGCCATCGTCTGTGCTCCGTACAGAGAGTAGACCGGAAGGCCGCTGCGCGCGTCAGTGCCGCTCGCGATGTTTGGCCTGTCTTCAGTTCCGCGCAGCCCATGTTCGGGCGAAAAGAGCTGCACCAGGCTCACGTTCGCCTGACGAGGTTTTTTCCCCCGGAGAACGTCGATGTCGGAGTTTCCTTTTTCGTCGACTCCCGTCTGATTCGTGAGCAGACCGATGCGCTTCCCGCGAATGAGATGGATGCTGTCGTTCACGAGAACTGTTATTCCGGGCAGGACTTTCCCTTCAGCGAGCTCGGAAGTAGGATCGATCTGCTTGTTCAGCACGACACAACCGCTGCAGATTGTTACGAGAACCGTTAGCGGCCGAATGTATCGCATCATCTGGAATTGTCCGGTAAGTTGTTGTGTCTGTGATACCATATGATACTCGTTGTCGCTCCGGTTAGCTGAGGTCGGAAGCTGCAACGCAAACGTCTTGCCTGCCACCTCAATCCCTGACCTATGGCATTGACTGCGATCGACTGGGCAATTGTCGCTGCGTACTTCGTACTGTCGCTAGGTATCGGCTTCGCCTTCACCAAACGCGGCGGCGAGAGTCTGAGCGAGTACTTCCTGTCCGGCCGCAATGTCACCTGGTGGCTCGCGGGGACATCGATGGTCGCGACGACATTCGCCGCCGACACGCCGCTCGTCGTCACAGGCTTCGTCTACAACCACGGCGTCGCGGGCAACTGGATCTGGTGGAACATGTTGATGAGCGGGATGCTCACCGTGTTCTTCTTTGCGCGTCTCTGGCGGCGAGCACGCGTCATGACCGACGTCGAGTTCGCCGAGATCCGCTACAGCGGAGAGCCGGCGGCAGTGCTGCGGGGGTTTCGCGCTCTCTACCTCGCGATCCCGATCAATCTCATAATTCTCGGCTGGGTCACCCGCGCAATGATCAAGATCCTAACGATCTCGCTGGGGCTGCACGACGTGCGGGTACTTGGCTTTACGGTATCGGGTGACGTGCTCGCGGTCGGCATTTGCTTCGTCATCACGGTCGCATACTCAGCGGGCGCGGGCATGTGGGCAGTGCTTTGGACGGATCTGATCCAGTTCGTCATCAAGATGAGTGCAGTGATCATTCTGGCCGTTTACGCCGTGCGCGCCGTGGGCGGTATGGACGCGCTGAAGGTCGGTCTCCTCAGTCATTTTGGCAGCTCCGATGCAGCTCTCTCGGTTCTGCCGATTAAGATAGGACCGACAGGACTCGAGGCTTATGCGTGGATGCCACTGTTGGCACTCTTCGTTTTCCTTTCCGTACAGTGGTGGGCGGCGTGGTACCCTGGCGCCGAGCCAGGCGGAGGCGGATACATCGCGCAGCGAATCTTCTCGGCCAAGACAGAACGTGACGGCGTCCTCGCTACGCTCTTCTTCAACGTGGCGCACTACGCGATTAGACCGTGGCCATGGATCATCACCGGACTCTGCACCATTCTTCTTTATCCCGGTGGTATTGGTCCCACCCACGATCACGAAGCTGCGTACGTCCAGGCATTCGTCGATCTGTTGCCCACTCCATGGCGTGGTTTCATGATGGCGGGATTCGCTGCTGCCTACATGTCGACAGTCGGCACTCAGCTCAATTGGGGCGCGTCCTATCTCGTCAACGATTTCTACAAGCGGTTTCTCAATCGCACGGCGACGGAGAAGCACTATGTCGCCATGTCACGCCTGGCGACAGTTCTCCTTTTTCTTGGATCGGCGGTCGTGACGATGCACCTGCAGACTATCGAAGGCGCGTGGAAATTCCTGCTCGCCTTGGGCTCTGGGACGGGACTCGTCCTCATTCTCCGCTGGTACTGGTGGCGCATCAACGCCTGGAGCGAAATCAGCGCGATGATCGCTTCCTTCATTGTCTCGCTCGCCGCCATCACCTGGATCAAGCCTCACTTCGCCGACACGGATTTCAGCGGCGATGCATGGGTGATGCTCGTTACCGTAGTGATAAGCACGATCGTCTGGTTAGTAGTGACCTTCGCCACGAATCCTGAACCTGACGCAACCCTCGAATCCTTCTACCGCAGGGTGCGGCCAGGCGGCCCGGGTTGGGCGACAGTCTCGACGCGCGCGGGCTTCGGGAGAGAGAGCATACCCGGAGGAGCACTGGCGTGGACAAACTGGATCGCCGGCATCGTTGCAGTGTATGCCACTCTGTTCGGCATCGGAAAGATCGTGCTCGGAGATTTGCTGCAAGGCCTGATCATGCTGGCAATCGCGGTGATTGCGTTCGCCTGGATCGCACGCTCGTTCCGAGAAGACCGCTCGACACTACCCGTCATAGCGGAAACCGCCTAAATTTCAGATAGTACCGGAGGATAAATGTCAGTCTCATCACAGCCAGAAATCGATCTCACCGTCACGCCCAATGCTGGCGTAGAGGTCAAGAAGTTTATGGACGCTGAGGGCGTCACCGCGGCAGAAGGCGGGCTGCGCGTGAGCGTGCAGCCAGGCGGCTGCAGCGGATTCAAGTACAGCCTCGTCATCGAAGACCGCGCCGCTGAGGACGATCTCATCGTCCCGCGCGAAGGATTCAACGTCTTTGTCGACCCGTTTTCATCTCAATACCTGAACGGCGTCACGATCGACTACGTCACGTCGATGCAAGGCTCCGGATTCACCTTCAAGAATCCGAATTCAACCGGCGGGTGCGGCTGCGGAAGCTCATTCTCTGCGTAAACTGCCGGCTGATCGGCGCTACATATCGAGGGCGGTGAAATGAAAACGAATTTCACCGCCCTCGATTTTATTGTGCTCGCTGTTTATCTGATCGGGACGACGCTTCTCGGCATTTGGCTCGGCCGCAACCAGAAAGACGCGAAAGACTACTTCGTCGCCGGCCACACAATTCCCTGGTGGGCGGTCCTTTTCTCGGTCGTCGCGACAGAGACGAGCGCGCTCACTTTCATAAGCATACCGGGCCTCGCCTACACTACCGATCTGGGGTTTCTGCAGATCGCGGCGGGATACGTCCTCGGGCGCATCGTCGTCGCATACACTCTTCTTCCGCGCTACTACCAGGGAGACCTGGTCACCGCTTATGCCCTCTACGAGAAGCGCTTCGGCGTGGCGACGCGTCGTTTTGCGTCGATAGTGTTCATGGTGACGCGCGCGCTCGCCGATTCCGTGCGCGTTTTCGCGACGGCGATACCGATTGCGCTGATCATCGGCCCGGCTTTGCCTCAGCGTTTCGTGATGCCCGCTGCGATCCTGGTCTTGGGAGCGCTCACTCTCATCTACACCTACCACGGCGGCATGCGAGCGGTCGTATGGACGGACGTGCTCCAGACCAGCGTCTACCTCTTCGGCGGCTTGTCTGCGGTTTACCTGCTCGGCAAGGGCGTTTCCGGTGGCTGGGGATCCATCCTCGACACGGCGAGCTCCGCGCACAAGCTGAGGGGGATCGATCTCTACATGGGTTTTGACAGGCCGCAGACGTTGTTCGCCGGTCTGCTCGGAGGTGCCTTTCTCTCGATGGCATCGCACGGCGCGGATCAGCTGATTGTGCAGCGGCTGATGGCGGCCTCGAGCCTGAAGGAGTCGCGCAAAGCGTTGATTGGAAGCGGCATCGCCGTGTTCCTCCAATTCGCTCTCTTCCTCATGATTGGCGTCGGGTTATTCGCATTCTACAAGGGCCGCCCGTTCGACGTTCCCGATTCGATCTTTCCCACTTTCGTCGTGGATTCGATGCCGACGGGTTTGCGCGGACTGATTGTCGCCGCGGTGCTCGCGGCCACTATGAGCGCGCACTCCGGCGCTCTAAATTCGCTCGCGGCGTCGACGACGCACGACATCTACCTTCCGCTCTCAGGTCGTACAGCCGAGGATCCACGCACACTCAGGATCGCAAAGCTGTTTACAATGTTCTGGGGCGTGGTCCTGCTCGTGATGGCGTTGCTGTATCCGAGGCAGAATACCCCGGTCGTCGTCGTCGCTCTGTCGATCGCCTCATTCACATACGGTGCTCTGCTCGGCGGATTCTTCCTCGGCATGCTCTGGCGCCGAGCCATTCAACGGGACGCAATAACGGGCATGGCCGTCGGCATCGTCGCGATGAGTTTCGTCGTCTTCGCCAAGCAGCTTATGCCTGTGTTCCCTTCTATTTCGGGCACGCTCGCCACGCTTTCGTCCATCGCCTGGCCGTGGTACGTACTCATCGGGACTTCATTCACCGTTGGAATTGGCATTCTGTCGTCGCTTACGCACGGACCCACGCTGGAGACCGCTCGCGTTGAGTGAGATCGTGATCGGAGTAGATGGCGGCGGGTCCAAGACTCGTGTCCTGGTCGGGACCGCTGAAGGCGAGATCCTCGCGACAGTCGACGGACCCAAATCGGCGGTGACTCCGGGCGAAGCCGCGCGCTCCGCTGATGTTATCGCCGACGTTGTGTCCCGTGCCCTATCCGAAGTCGCGCTCCCGGGCACCGTCTTCCCCCGCGTTCTTTATTGCGGCGTTGCGGGTACTGGTCGGGACGAAGAGCGCCGCGCCTTGCACGGCGCACTGGACGCGAAAGAGTTGGCCGAGGAGGTCATCATCGATTCCGACGGATTGATAGCGCTGTACGATGCCTTCGATGACCGCGCCGGAATTCTTCTCGTTGTCGGGACCGGCTCGATTGCTTACGGGCGAAGTCCCGCCGGCGAAATCGTGCGCTGTGGCGGTTGGGGTCCGACTTTTGGCGATGAGGGAAGCGGCGGATGGATCGGCCGCCGCGCGTTGAGCATCGTCGCCGCGTCGAGCGACGGTCGCGAGCCTCCGACGGCCCTTCTCTTTCCAATTCTCGCTGCGACGCAGTGCGAAGACGTGGAGGACCTCATCTCGTGGGCGTCATCCGCCGACGCCCGTGCGTTTGCCGCCCTGGTACCGATTGTCTTTAGTACCGCAGCAGCAGGCGATCCGCGCGCTAACGCTCTGATCACTTTGGCGGCCGAGGAGTTGGTGCTACACGTCCGCGCGTTGTCGCGCCAGCTATTTACCGACGAAAGAGCAGCAGTCGCAGTAGCGCTGAGCGGAGGTTTAATGGAGCGCGGCTCTCCACTCAGGAAGCGCTTGGAACAACGCCTGAAGTCCGCGGTGCCGGGGGCACAGGTTCGGTCGGAAGAAGTTGTTCCTGCGCGTGGAGCGCTCCGGGCTGCGGCGCGCCGAATTCACCTTCCAACCTAGCCATCACTACTGTCGCGAGACAGTTGCCCACGAGATTTGTGGTGGTTCGCGCCATATCCATTATGGAATCGACGCCCAGTATGATCGCGACTCCCTCGAGCGGAAGACCGAACGTCGCCAGAGTTGCGGAGAGAATCACCAGCGCCGCGCGCGGCACGGCCGCTACGCCTTTGCTCGTGATCATAAGAGTCAGCATCATAAAGAGCTGATTCCCGAGAGTCATGGGATGCCCGGCGGCTTGCGCGACAAAAATTGACGCGACCGCCAGGTAAAGCGTCGACCCGTCGAGGTTGAAGGAGTAGCCCGTCGGCATGACGAACGCGACGATCCTCCTCGGCACGCCGATCTCCTCCATGGATTGCATGGCCAGCGGCAACGCTGCCTCCGAGGAAGTCGTCGAGAAAGCGATGAGCGCCGGAGACTTGACCGCGCGGACGAACTGTCGAAGCGGCACCCTGAACAGGAGCGCAATTGGCAGGAGCACGAGCAGGAAGAAAACGACGAGCGCTCCATACAACGTCAGCACGAGCTTACCAAGACTTACGAGGACATTGAGTCCGCCGTGCGCGACCGTGGCCGCGATCGCGGCACCGATGCCGATTGGTGCGAAGTACATCACGATCATCGTGAACTTGAACATCACTTCAGCGAGCCCTTCGCATCCGGCCAGCACGATTTCTTTCGGACGTCCCTGAACCTTCGAGAGCGCGACCGCAAAGATCACCGCGAAGAAGACCACCTGCAGCACTTCGTTCCGCGCCGCCGCGTCGAAGAAGCTCGTCGGAACAAGGTGATCGAGAAATCCCGTCGCGCTCTGTGTGTTCTGTGCGAGCTCCTTACCCTTCTCCGCCGAGGCGACTAGCGAGACGCCTTGGCCCGGCCTGACGAGATTCACCGCGGCCAAACCAATTACGAGAGCGAGGCTCGTCACGATCTCGAAGTAGACGAGCGACTTGAGCGCCAGCCGGCCGACGCGCTTCATGTCGTCGCCATGCCCCGCGATCCCAACGACCAGCGTTCCGAAGATGAGCGGCGCGATGATCGACTTGATCATCCGAAGGAACACGGTCGAGAGCGGATTGAGCGCGGCAGCAGCCGCGGGCGCGTACACCCCGACGAGCACTCCGACAACCATCGAGATGAGTATCCACGAAGTGAGCGAGACGCGTCTGAGACCGCGGAGCATCGTCATTGTGGCTTCGCTAAACTGAGCTGGTCATCGCATCGGCGCCGGCGGTTCGATCGGAACCGGTCGCGCGCCACGCCTCAGAGTCGAATGACTGTACCCATAGGCCACGTAAAGCACTAGACCGATCAGCAGCCACCAGCCAAATCGGACCCAGGCGATGCCGGGTAACCCGCGCATCACGAAGACGCAAAGCGCGGCACCGATGATCCCAACGACGTGGACGAATGGAACCCTGAACGGTCGCGGGCGCGTCGGATCGGCATAGCGCAGCACGATCACGCCGATGCAAACGAGCGTGAAGGCGAAAAGCGTCCCGATGTTAGTCAGGTCGTAAGTTTCGCCAGCGTCGCCGATGAGCGACCACAACGCGACGAAAACGCCCGTCAGGATAGTCGTGACGTAGGGCGTCCGATACTTGCCATGCAGCTTGGCGGCCCAGTGCGGCAGCAGACCATCGCGAGCCATCGCGAAGAAAATGCGCGGCTGGCCGTACTGAAAGACCAACAGTACCGCCGCCATCGAGACGACGGCACCAAGTGCCACGATCTTGGCGATACTAGTCATGCCCGTCGCGTTCAGCGCGAATGCAAGCGGATCCGCAGCTGTGCCAAGGCTCTTGGATGGAACCATTCCGGTGAGAACCGCGCCGATGATGACGTAAATCACCGTACATATGGCGAGCCCGCCAAGAATTCCGATTGGCAGATTGCGCTGCGGATTCTTGGTCTCTTCAGCCGCCGTCGAGATCGCATCGAACCCGATGTAAGCGAAAAAAACGATCGCCGCGCCCTGGTGGATTCCCTTGAACCCGTTCGGCGCGAAGGGATGGTAATTCGCCGTGTTGATGTGCTGGGTACCCATGATGATGAAGAGCGCGAGCACCAACAGCTTGATCGCCACCATGATGTTGTTGGCTCGAGCGCTCTCTCTGACTCCGAGCATCAGCAGCCACGTAATGAGCGCGACGATGGCGAACGCCGGAACGTTGATCAGAATCGGTATCCCCGCAATGTGCGGCGCGGTGTCGAGAAGACCGTGCACGGCTGGATTGGAGCTCAATAAGGCCGTGCGATAACCTGTCGTCAGCCACACCGGAATCGAGATCCAATCGCCCACGAGAGATTTGAAGTAGTCGCCCCAGGAGATGGCAACCGCCACGTTTCCGACTGCGTACTCGAGAATGAGATCCCAGCCGATGATCCACGCTACGAGCTCTCCGAGCGTTGCGTACGAGTAAGCGTACGCGCTCCCAGCCTGCGGGATCATCGACGCCAGCTCCGCGTAACAGAGTCCGGCAAGCCCGCACGCGGCGCCGAGGAGCAAGAACGAGAGAACGAGCGCGGGGCCGGCGCCAACGCGGATGACGTTCCCCGCCGCATCCACCTGACCGGCCGCCGCCGATCCGATCGAACCGAAGATCCCCGCTCCGATCACCGCCCCGATCGCCAGCATGATCAGGTCGCCGGAGCCGAGCGCTCGTTTCAATCCGTTCGGGTTTTCGCCCTCCGCGAGAAGTGCGGCGATAGGCTTCCGCGCAAATAATGAACGGATCATCGCGACCCTGTAGAAAGTTGACGGCGCCGCTTCAGTCGAAGCGGCGCCGCGTGAAGCATGAATCCATTACGCGACCGCGCTCTTCACTCGCATCGCATAGAAGGACCGCCAGACGAAGGTCACGGACACAAGGAAAAACACGGCCGCGAGAATGTGCGTCAATACTGCGCCTCGCTCCGCCGTGAGCGAGACTGCCAGCTCTACCGCCAGCAATCCGAATAGTGTCGTGAACTTGATGATGGGGTTCAGCGCGACCGAGGAAGTGTCCTTGAATGGATCACCGACCGTATCTCCGATGACGGTCGCGGCGTGAAGCGGAGTGCCCTTCTGCTTGAGCTCGACCTCGACGATTTTCTTGGCGTTGTCCCAGGCGCCGCCGGCGTTGGCCATGAAAATCGCCTGGAACAGCCCGAAGAACGCCAGCCCGATGAGGAACGCGATGAAGAAGTACGGTTCGGCAAACGCCGCGGCCAGGGTGATGAAAAACACCGTGAGGAAGATGTT
>JBOHTC010000275.1:0-6520 GCA_050733495.1 Gemmatimonadaceae bacterium
CACCTGCACCGCCCTACCAGCGCGAACGACTTAATGCGGGAGTAGGCTCGTTGCGCAATCCAAGAGCAAGCGCGAGTGGCTAGCCCGAAGCACTCTGCTCGAAGGGGACATCGATTTCCATGCCGTCTCTTGCAATGATTGTCGCCGGGAAAATCGCGCGCGCCTGTTGCTCGAGCTCGGATGTGTCACGCGAGTAGCGAGCAGAGACGTGCGTCAGGACGAGCTTCTTCACGCCGGCCTTCGCGGCCACCTCGGCTGCTTCTCGCGCAGTCGAATGTCCGGTCTCCAGCGCGCGCGGCGCTTCCTCTTCTGCGAAAGTCGCCTCGTGCACGAGAACGTCGGCGCCCGTCGCCGCGGCGACCGTTGCTTCCGAAGGTCGCGAGTCCCCCGTGAAAACGATGCGTCTTCCGGGTCTCGATGGTCCTACGAGCTCGGATGGTGCGATCGACCTGCCATCGGGAAGATTCACGGTCTCGCCCTTGTGGATTTTTCCCCACAAAGGACCTTCCGGAATTCCGAGCTCTCTCGCCTTGTCCGGGTTGAATCTGCCAAGTCGGGTCTCTTCGACGATATGGTATCCGATGGCCGAGCGGTCGCCGTGCTCGACCGCAAAAGCCGCGATGGAATATCCGCCTCTCTTTAGCGCGGTGTCGGGCGCGATCTCGACGATTTTGATCTCGAAGTGCTGTTTCTCGCTGCCGAGGTTTATGGCGCGCCAGAGAAGTTTCTCGCATCCAACGGGGCCGTAGAGATTCATCGGCTCCGTGCGTCCTTGCAGGGCGAGAGTGCGCAATAGCCCCGTGAGACCGAGCATGTGGTCCGCGTGCATGTGGGTGAAAAAAATATCGGACAACGCGAAGCTGATCCCATATCGCATCATCTGCCGCTGGGTTCCCTCGCCACAATCGAACAACAGCGTCTCGCCTTCCCGGATAACCGCGAGCGACGAGACATTGCGCTCGACGGTCGGACGCGACGCGGAAGTACCGAGGAAGCGGAGGGCGAGCGACATGCGGGCGTAATATATGGCAGCCAAAACAGGGAGGTTTCATCCTGCTCTTTGTCGCGGCGGGCTCCTGACGTCTGGCCACCGAGACGAAGTTTCGGCCGGATGAAGCGGATGATCCGGATTAAATCGGATCACTCACTCCTGGAGTGAAAGCGCATCTCACCGGGCCGCGATTTTTTGGGAACTGCCGCTCGGAGTGGCCCCTAACGCCACACGGAGCTCTCTACGGCTGAAGGCTATGGCGGCCACCTAGAGCTCTCAACGCTTAAGAGCGCCAAGAGGCGCTCTCAATGCAAACAACAAAAAATCACAGCCCCGGCGCGAGATGCCATAGCACCACAGTGATCGATTCGATTAATCCGGATCATTCGATTCATCCGGATGAAACTTCCGTCTCGGTGGCCGGAAGTCAGGGGCCCGGCGAGATGGGAAGATAGGAATAGAGCTCCAGCAGAATGCGAGTATGATGGCCAAGAGCTATAGCTGCAAAGCTTGCCGCTCGCTGCTTCGGTATTGTGGAGGCCCACTGTGCGTCGTGTTACCATACGCCGCGTCGCTCGTCCATTACCGGTACGCCTAATCGTATCTTTAGATTAGGTAAAGGGTTACAGGCCTGAGACGATAGTTTGGGTCTTGACTTCAGGCGCGGATCCGCTAGGTTCAGATAAGAGCGGCCCCGCGTTGTTCCGCGGGGCTTTTGCTTTGATCCGGTGCGACGGGTCAGCCCGACTAGTTCGAGGACAGTCCGTCGCGATTTCGCGGGGCTGTAGCTCAGCTGGGAGAGCGCTGCAATCGCACTGCAGAGGTCAGGGGTTCGATCCCCCTCAGCTCCACTTGATTTCGCAGCTTGAAAATTGAAAGGCTGCCCGCCGCCGCTCGGTAGGACGTAGAGTTCCAATGACGGCGTGCGTGGCACGATTGGGCGGGCGACCGCCAAATAAATTCGCCGCAGACTCATAGAGTTTGCGGCGTTTGTGTTGTGGGCGGGAGGCGGGAGGCGGGAGGCGGGAGGCGGGAAGCGGGAAGCGGGAGGCGGACTTAGTGAAGTCCAGACGCTATGAGTTAAGACACTGGCCGATACGCTTCTGACATCTCGCAACCGTTCCGTTCAGTCAGTAGTTCCCTCGACTTCGCTCCAATGCCAGACTACACCCACCACGGATCGAAGCAATCGTACTTGTGCTGGCGGGAAATCTTCCCGTCCCGGAACTCGACCCACAGCGAGATGTGAGCTCGCATCTCGGAATCAGCTGGCAGAGTGTCGACCGGGACTGCGAGATATCCGCTCCACAGAATCTCCAGCGCGACCGACTCGCCGTCGACGATCGAGTTCAGGATCTCGAACTTCTGCGCGCGCAGAGTTTTCTTTTCATTCTTCGCGTCGCTGAGCATCGCATTGAGATCGCGGTGACATCCGATCGGCTGGAGCCTGTTCGGGAACTCCTCCTGCACCGCGTCCTTGGTGAAGAAGTCCGCGAGCGCAGTGCCTTCCGCGCCGTTCTCCAGTGCTTCGAGGTACAGGCGTGCGATTGCGAGATTGTCCGTAGTCGTGAGCGTCATGACATCGTCTCGGAATTCGGGTGTCGTGCACCAAGTGGTCGGTCCGCAAGGACGAGCCAGCATTGTGCCACTAAGCGCGAATCTACAACATGGACTCGGCTTTCGCGCGGGGGGATTCCGCAAAATCCGGTACCTGGTACCTGGTACCAGGTACCCGAAATCTAATCCGGAGCAGCGTTAAGCCAGAGGCGACGGCGCTCGCTCTCAGCAGACGTGATGCCCGGCTCCTCGACTATGCTCACTCGGGCTCGATCGTATCCGCCGACGGTGACGCTCAAACGCGACGGCGATCCGTTCCGCATGATATCGATAGGAACCACATCTCCCAACTTCACGGTTCGAAGTGCACGGCGAAAGTCGGGTAAGGAATCGATCCGTGCGCCGTTGAACGCGACGAGCTCCGTTCCGGTGTGCAGACCCGACTTCGCCCAAACGCTCGAGGGATCGCTGATCATCGCGCGCATGTGTCCACCGCTGCGCGGCGTGAACGCCCAGATCCGCAGATCCGGTAGGCGTGCGCCGGCGCTGTCGACTGCGGGAATCGTGTCGACGACGACGCTATAGCCAATTATCGCCAGATACTTGTTGAAGTCGAGCGCCTGCGGGTTGCGAACGTGGTCGTCGAAGAAGCGATGCAGATCACAGGCGCAAACCGCGGACGCAGTACGCTCGACATCGCCCGAAGTGAACCCCCGTTTCATCGCAAATTCCGAGTAGAGCGCGCGCATCAGATCGTCCAGCCCGCGGCGCCCGGCCGTGGAATCACTGATAATCAGATCGAGCGCCGTCCCGATGAGACGGCCCTGAGTGTAATAGTTGGGCTCGTAGTCGCCATTGATACCGGTACTGTCGACGGCTCGCTCACTGGCGAGCTCCGGAGAGATTCGGAAATTGCCGGGACTATTGAAGTACGACTCGAGCTCCTCGGTCAGCAGGTCCGTGCGCGTCAGCCCGCGCTCGGGGAATCCCGCGCGCCGAGTAAGCGCCTCGGCGTAATACATGGTGACGCCTTCACTGAGCCAAAGGCCTTTCGAGTGCTCGGGCGGATCTGCGCTCAGCCTGCCGCGCCCCTCGGGATAGAGACGCACAAGATTCCAGGTGTGAAAAAACTCGTGCGCCAGCTCCGGCAAGTACATGTGCGGGTCGCGCGCGAGGTCGCGACTCGGCATGCCGATGGTAACCGAGTTCTTGTGCTCGAGCGCGCCCCAGGCGCCGTCCTCGAGCATGAAGACGTAGCTCGAATACGGTGGCTTGCCAAAAAGAGCGACTGCCTCACGCGTGACTTTGTTTATGGCGTCGACGAACCCGAGAGTATCGAATGGCACGGCGTTGGGTAGAGGCCAGTAGGCAATCGTGTGAGGCGTGCCATCTATGGCGAATCGCCAGCGCCGAATCGAAGATCCGTAGAGAATTGGGCTGTCCAGAAGAGTCTCGACGTCGGTATCGAATTCTTGGCTCGCAACGCTCTCCGAGCCATACGAAGCGACCCCGACGGAATTGCTTCCGGGTACGCCCCAAACAACCGGGACAGAACCGCTGAAGAGAATTCTTACTTTTGCCCGCGGGAAGTCCGGCAAATAAAGAAAAGTATCCATGGTGTTGATCGATCCGCCGTCGACGCGCAGCGACGTGTGCCAGACAGGGCGATTCGTTGGATTCTCGGGCGCGGGATCGATCCGATAACCCACCTCCGCGCAGTGCGCGCGGCTGACGAGCCGCCACACATTCTCGCGGTCGGTTGCCAGGGCTGCGCACTTGCCGGCACCATTCGCGCGTAAATCGTGGATGAAGCGCCAGTAGCGATCGTTGTATTCGGGGTGCACTGCCATTGCGATACGGACCGATCTGGGGGCATGCTCCATCTGCATATCGATCTGGATGCTCGATGGGTCGCGTGGGTTGATGCCCACGTCGTAAATGAGCTCGGGCGTCGTCCGGCAAGCGGCGAGGCTAATGAGGCAGATGAACGTGAGGCGAGTCATCATCGGGGTTGCAACCACTGGCGGAATGCTCACAGCCGAGGCGGATGCGGATGGGCGGCACACGGGATGGCGCCGCGCTCACGCCTCCCCGCTTCGCTCCACCTTCCCGCTTCCCGCTTCATTTACGTTGTAGATAGGATGCCAGTCGGCGCGTCGAGGTTGGAATGGACTGGGCGATAAGCAAAGTTTGAAAGCCGAGCGATCTACTTGAGCAAGTCACCAACATCGGCGCGCAACGCGCGGAACGCATCCGCGTTGAACCGGTTCGCCTCCCTCTCAGAAGGCCCCAGAAAATCTCCGACTGCTGTGCCGCTCAATCGATTCAGGAATCGTAGCAGTCCGCTTTCCTGCACGACCAGCGAAAATCTGCGGTTGAGAATTGTTTGCGAGCCAGGATTGTCCCTGATCGAGATTCGAACCGGGATGCCATCTCCCTGGAACGGCCGGCGCAGCGGTCCCCTGAGGAGCGAACCCACCGTCGGCGGGAGCACCCAGTGCGGCTCCTTCGCGAAGCGCATCGACCAGCCGCGTTCGTGCGCCGTATTTATGAACTCGAAGTCTCCCATCATTTCCGTCCAGCCAACCGTGAACAGCAAAATCTTCATCGACATGTCGATCCGGATGGTGAGGTCTTCGGGCATCGGCCTCACCGCACCTTCCAGAGGTGCGAAATGCCCGCTTTTGCTCCGCACCTTGAAGTGCATGTAGTAATTCGCGGCGTTGGCGTCGAACCATGTCGCTCCGGTTTTGTCAGTAAGAGTTATCCGGTACCGGCCCTTACTAATGTATTTGTCGATGTACGCGGCGTAGTGCGGCATCGTCGCCTTGAGGATCTCTGGCGTCAATCTGATCGCGAGATTGTAAGTAGTTGCTCCTCCAGCGTCTGTTACTGCATCCAGCGTATCGATAGTGAAGAGTCTGCCGAGAGCGGCGACGCTGCGCGGAAAACTGGCCGAGTAGTTGGCGCGAATTGCAGCGGGGGTTTTTCCTTCGCCCGCAGCAAGTGCCGCCGTCAGGACATCGGAGATGTTCTTCGCCGCGATCCGTCCCAACGCGACATCGACGTTGGTGAACCACTCGTAGTCACTGTTGTTGAGCTTTCTGAGCCGCACGATCTCGTGGGACTCGGTGAGTGTATCGGGCGTCGTTGTCGCGAGCTTCGCGTTCACGATGTAGCGGTCGACCGAGAAGTAACCTTCGTCACCGAAGAGCCGCGCGCTGTCTGGCCCGATCGATAGCCAGACCGTGGTATCGTTGTAAACGCCGGACGGCGTGAGCGCGTAGTGCCCGAACTGCGCGCGGGCCCGAAGAATTCTCGCGGGTCGCTGAATGTTGGTGAACCGGGACCCGACGGAATAGAAAAATTCTTCGGCGTTCTGCCGGGCGAGAGGAACGTTGGGACCGAACGCCGGGCCGACCTCGCGGCAGGCCGCGAGTGTGTAGCCGATCGCGAGCGCACAGAACCTGAAGTGCCGGATTTTCACTTGCGAAAGTTCGGCGCCTGGGGTGGTCCGGGGAAGGGTGAGGCGATCCGAAGCAGCCCGAAAACTTGTCTCTGGCGCCCTCTATGTAAACGATTACATATTTACCCCGTTCGACGCACGATCGGCCAGCAGCTCAACGGTAAAATGGTCACGATCAAAGACGTTGCACGTGAAGCAAAAGTGTCCGTCGCCACCGTCTCCCGGGTTCTCAACGGCAGCGGACCCGTCAGCGAAGACACTCGGCAGCTCATTCACGAAGTTGCGGGGAGGATGCGCTACGTCCCGCACAGTGGCGCGCGCAGCCTCATCACCAGCAAGACCGAGACGCTCGGCGTACTCCTCCCGGATCTCTATGGCGAATTCTTTTCCGAAGTCATTCGCGGCATGGACAGCACGGCACAGCGGCACGGATTCCATCTGCTGATCTCGAGGTCTTACGCTGACAAGACCGGAATCGAGACCGCGATGAGGGCGATGCGGGGGCG
>JBOHTC010000276.1:0-12856 GCA_050733495.1 Gemmatimonadaceae bacterium
GTCGAGATGCTGAACATCCTCGAGGGATTCGATCTCAAGGCTGCTGGTCACAACACTCCTCGATACGTGCATCTCGTCGCCGAAGCAATGCGACGCGCCTTCGTAGACCGCGCCCGTTATCTGGGCGATCCGGATTTCGTTCAGGCGCCACTCGACCGGCTGACGAGCAAGACGTACGCGGCTGGTTTGCGACAGACCATACTGCCCGATCGCGCGAGTCCGTCGTCTCCGGCGCAGATCGCGGAGCGGAGCGAAGGCAGCGAGACCACTCACTATTCGGTGGTCGACGCGGATGGGATGGCGGTCTCGGTCACCTATACGCTCGAGTATGGATATGGTCTGGGCGCGGTCGTACGGGGTGCGGGATTTCTGCTCAACAACGAGATGGGTGACTTCAACGGGTCGCCAGGTCTGACGGATACGACCGGACTGATTGGGACGCCCCCCAACATCGCGCGTCCAGGAAAGCGGATGTTGTCGAGCATGACGCCAACGATCGTCGCGAGGGACGGAAAGCTAGTCGCGGTGGTGGGAAGCCCGGGCGGACGCACGATCATCAATACTGTTCTGCAGGTGATACTCAATCAGATCGACTTCGACATGCCGATCCGGGATGCAGTAGCGGCACCGCGGTTCCATCATCAATGGCTGCCCGACGTACTTTTGGTAGAGCAGAGCGGACTTCCTCCGGAAACGATTTCCGCGCTGGAGGCGATGGGATATCACGTGCGGATGAGAGGAACCCAGGGGACGGCGCACTCGATACGCATCGATCCGGTGACGGGCGCGCGCCAGGGCGCCGCGGATCCCAGGGACCCTGACGCGGGGGCAGCGGGTTATTGAGATTTGGTTGGATAGGCTTCTACGTCAATTGACGTACCGATTTATTTGAAGATCTCCCATAGGATTGTGTCGTCCAGATCGCTCGGTGGCTCAATCCTCATTGGAGGCAGGACGATGCGAATCAACCCATTGGTGTGCGTGGCTGCGTTACTCATCCCGCTCTCAGCGCATGCTCAGGAAAGCGTCAACAGTACTTGGTCCGTTGCAAGCAGCTCTCGCGTTCGAATTCAGGCGCCGGTCCTCGGTGACAAAAGGCAAACCGGCACGCTGATGGCGACCACGAATGATTCTCTCGTCTTCCAGCCGTTCAATCAAGCAGCCCCCCGCTCACTGGCACTCACCGACATCACGCGGCTGGAAGTAGCGCGAGGCACCCACACCAACCGGTGGAAGGGCGCCCTCCTCGGCTTCGCGATTCTTGGCGGGGCGACTTCTGCCTACACCGCTGCAACCTGGTCGAAAAACGATGAAGGCGCGCAATTTATGGATTTTGGCCGAGGGGGCGATGCGGCAATCGTCGGTGGGTTCTGCGGACTTCTTGGCGCCCTGACCGGTGCGCTTATTGGGAGCCGGCAAAGCGACAACTGGGTGCCGATACAAATCCGATAGGGAGTGAAGACTTTGTTACGAAGACCGGGACATAAAGCGGATGCTCGAAGTACGTCTCGCGAATGATGCGACTCTCGCCGTGGGATGAGCCTAGTGAATGGCCAGGCGCGAATTGTTCGATGCCGAGGACGCGCGCGCCGCGCAGCGCGAGATGACAGAGCGTCGCGCTTCCCATCGCGCCGAGTCCGACGCCGATGGCGTCGTACGACTTGGCGGTCACTCGCGCCACGGACGCGCGCGTGGAACGAGACGCGGTACGTGCTTACAGTACTCGGAGTACGCGTCGCCGAACCGATCGAGGAGCTGCGGCTCCTCAAGCAGAGGAATGAAAATCAGATTGATGACTAGAACCTCGACCGCCCAGATAAGATTTGGGCGCGACAAGAGAGCGCCTGCTTCGCCAATCAGCACCGAGACAACGCCCGAGATCATCGGATTGCGTACGTAACGGTAGGGGCCGCGCACGACGAGCTTGCGCGGCGGATCCCACGGCGCGAGCGTCCCGTCACCTTCGCCGGCAAAGCGTTTGAGCGACCAGATGAAGAGAAACACTCCGATCGCGAGGAGGAGAATTCCGATGATCTGCGCGAAGATCTCGTTTCGTCAGCTTATGGCGAGAACGTGATCGCGGGCTCAATCCCGATTCTCGGGCGGTCTCGGAGCAAGCGGGTAGACCTTCTTGACTTTGCTCCCAGTTGAGGTAGCCTACTAGCGAGATGCGAGGGGGCGGTCATGTCTCTTTACCTCACCGCGACGGAGATCGACGGGCTCTCACGGGCATCCACGATACTCCTCACGCCATTCTCCTACGAAAGCGCGGAGGCCTGGCAATACGCGGCGTGTGCTGCAGTGCAAAAGTTGCTGGCCGCGGATGCATCGGCTCTCGCCCTTTCGGCGGACGGGCGAACCGTGTTTACCGGTGAAGCCGAGACGGTGGACGTGCTGCAGAAGCTTATGCTGCCCGATTGGGCCAAGCTCAGTCTCAAACCGGACGGCTATCGCAAGCATCGACGCGTCGCGAACTGGACCGAGCTGTTCGACGAGACCGCTGTCAGACGAAGCGAGTTCTACAACGATCTGGTGCGACCGAACGGTCTTCTAGCCCCGCTCAACATGCTCGACGACATCTTCGTCGGCGAGCTTCCGTCGGCGCTAACCGTCTACTACGAAGACGAAGCAACGCCAGCGCCCCATGTTACGAGGCGGAAGGAAATTCTACGACTACTCTATCCGTCATTCAGCGCCGGCGTTCGGACGCACTGCCAGCTCACGAGAGCGAAGATGGACGCACTGGCTCTGGCCGACGCCGGTGTAGAAGGCGTCCTGGTGTACGATGTCGCCGGCAAGCTCCTGTATCAGAACGCGTCGGCGGCGCGGACGTTTGCAGTCGATCCGGAAAGCATGAAGATCAGACTGGAGATTCAGCGCATCACCACTGGTCTCGGCTCCGCGGCGCGATCTCGAAATCCCGATGCACGCATCGCTTCGAATGCAAATGCGGAGATTCGCACTCGGTCAGGCACGTACAAAGTCTCGGCCGTCTTCTTCGAGTTGGGTTTCGCATCCGCAAGCGAGAAGATCATCGTGCTCCTGACCAGCGCTCCGGCATATGCGATGGATGCCGCCGTGGCGGGAAAGCGGTACGGTTTGTCGGAGCGCGAGCTGCAGGTCGCGCAGCTACTCAAGCGCGGATTCGGCACGAGAGAGGTGGCCGCCTGTCTCGGAATCTCGATCAACACCGCGCGCCGTCACACCGAGAATATCCTGGCGAAGGTCGGCGCTCACTCTCGTGCACAGGCGGTTGCCATTCTAGCGGGGCAATAATCTCAGCGAGCAAACCTCTCGATTTTGAACGGAGGAGGCGGCCGTTTAGTCCGGCGACGGCTGCCCGCTGACGGCCACCAGCCTATAACAGAGGCCTCGGACCAAGTGCGTTGTTGATTGCCGACTGACTGAGGATCGAGAACTCGGACTGTCCTCAGTTGTCCGCGCCCTCGACCCTTAATCAGTCGCGATTGTCGATGCCGTTAGTCAGCGTGCTTGGTCAAATGCTCTTAATCCTCAGTCATTCCGCAAACGCAGTCCCAGTGTACGCGAAGGGATACCATCCTGGCCCCCACTTGAAGTGAAACTGCACGCCTTCAAGTCCGTCAGCGCCGCGCGCGTTTGTCGTTCCGTCACAGGCCAATCCAACCGGTTGCGACGCATCGGCTTTGCAGTTGGTGGTCCATTGTCCGGAAATCGTTCCGCTGCGACCGTTCCAGGTCACGTGGGCAACGAAAGGTCCTGATCCCGTGAGATGGCTGAAATCACACGGCGCACGCTGATTCTCGTAGAACGTCACAGGGCCAACGACATCGCCGTCGAATTGATCGTTGACTTCCTGGTTGAGGTAGAAGCACTGACCCGAAGGGGTCATGCGGAACCCCGCGAGCGAACCATGGTTAAGGAACGAGATCGTTCCTGCAATTGGTTCTTTGCTGACCCCCGACGACGCATTTGTTTTCGTGACGTGCACTGCGGTGGCACGAGCGCTCGCGACGCCGGCGGGCTCGGCGCAAGCGATGACACAAAGAGCTCCTGCTGCGAGAAAGATCCAGGACGGTTTGTTCACTTTACGGCTCCGGTAATTGACGGAGCGACGATAGTGGAAGCTGTCGAGGTTGGGATGGGGCAAATGCACTATTCGCTCGGCGTGGCGACCCGCGAAGGGTTTCCGGCCGATCTTGATCGAGGGTCCTGAACTTCCCGGTGCGCTCCTTCACGAGGAAGTTCATGCTGACGACGCAGCACTCCGCGCGATTCATTCTCGCGGGCAGCATCATCCTGGCGTTCACGGCCTGGTTCGACGACGAAGTCGGAACAGCACCTAACCGGGATCGTTATGAGCTCATTAGAGCGCGAACGATCCGTCAGTGCTCGACCGCATCGTCGCTCGGCCGGCGATCGGATCGAAGGCGCACGAAGGAATGCGTTTCGACGCGCAGGGCAATCTATATAGTATCGCCGAGCGCGATCCCGGTTACATCTACAAGTTCACGCCCGACGTGAAGGGCGATCTGTCGAGTGGTCAGCTATACGTCTTGAAGATCACGTCGCCGACGGGTGATCGGACGGGCGAGGCGGAGTGGATTCCGCTCGATCGGAACGCGGTGCAGGTGGACGCGGCCGCTGTGGCCGATGCAGTTGGCGCGACGGGCTACAATCGTCCGGAGGACGTCGAGATTGCGACTTCGAGCGGCAACAATCGCGGCGGCATCAACACGCTGTACGTAGCGGTTACGGGTTTGACTGGCCCTGTCGACAACCGCGTCATCGCGATCGATCTGCGTGAGCCGGCCGGTGGATCGACGCATTCGACGGCGTTCGTGTACGACTACGTGAAGCCGGGCGTCAACGTGAGCGCTGCTGATTTCTCGATGCCCGACAATCTCGCGCTCGATCCGGCCGGCAACCTGTTCATCGCCGACGATCCGGGTGGAAGCTTCGCGACGAAGCGGCAGGGTGACGACATCTGGATGGCGCGCCCGAGCACTGGCCCGCACTCAGCGGCGTCGACTGTGGAGCGGTTCGGAAGTCTGACCGATTGCGACGCCGAGCCGACGGGGTTGTATTGGGACATGAAGGCGGCGCGGTTGTTCGTGAACGTACAGCATCGGAGCGGGGATCAGGCTGGATCAGGCGATTGCGATTAGTCGCCAATACCAGCATCTCCGCGCATTCGATCTGGGGAGATCGGCTTAGCGGGCGGTCTCCCTTTTTCCTTTGCCCGAGGACGTTTCCTCCGTGTCCCCCTCAGTGATATAGAAATGCCCCTGGTGTGATAGAGAACTGACGTTGCCTGTTTATCGGCTCTTCGTAGCGTTGCTCGATCGACCTCGGAGTGTCTATGCGTCAAGGAATCTAAATTCTTTCCGCCTTGTTAGCTGTGACAGGGGCAACGCAGATCGCGGGTAGCCAGGTCTCGGTTGCACCAGTCGTGGCCTGCGACAGCGTTCGACCCAGTGGTTAGCGCGCAGTCACCGCAGCGATTGTCGATTCACCGCCCGTGAATTGTTGGGCGATGCGCTCTGATCATAGAAGGGGCATGGCGCGAAGGTATCGTTTGTGGGTTCGAGCGGATCGGTTACCCTTCGATCTCCGACGCGATTTCGCGTCCATCAATTGGCTAATCGTGTCGGCGCACGACCCGTTCCTAACCAACATGCCGGGTGGCGAGCGGTTTGGTTGATGAAGCGGGTGCATAAAGCTTGGGAGACGTTCGATCCCTGATCGACGCTCGCATAGCGTGCTAATCCGTGTCGGCTGCGCGATCTGGACAATCTCACTTATTTTTTGGGTATGCGATACACTGAAGCCGCCGGTCGTTTTCTCGACGCACTTAAAGAGACTCCAGACGTATGGCGGTCAATAGATGTACGCGTCGTCGCGCTATTCATAGGGGGCGAGTGGCACAGTCTTCTTACCAGGTGCCAAATCGACTCACGGGCACCAGACGAAGTCGTTCGACTCGAACGGCTACCCTCCAACGAGGTTCTTCAATGCCTGCAGGATGTGAGAGACGCCTCGGTGCTCCCACGTTTGCTAGAGGATGTCAGCAAGGGTCGCCTTTCGGTGCGCGGTACGCTGATAGCACTTCGGGAGTTTACTGATTCTGTAAACCTTGGAGGGGATTCGTACCAGAACTGGCATGCACAACTTGGCTCCCGTGAGACGGCCGCGTCGACAGTCCGGAGACCACAGTCCTTCAAGGCTCACACTCTCACTGCTTCATCGACTAAAGGCGGCAATCACCTCACCAGTTTGGTCGCGGGAGGTGAGGACTCAGTAAATCAGTTCCTTCGCGGCCTCGAACACCCGTGGGACGGAATTGACGGACTTGGCCGTGTCGCCTTAGAAAGTCCGACGCCGCTTCGTCAGCTGTACCAGCCCATGGTTCAGTTTGTGGCACCTCTTGGGGTGGCAATCGATCCCGAGAAAACAATGCTCCAATCTGGTCTGCTTACGGTGACAGTTTCGGCAAACTCTCTGTCCGCCGGGAGGAGTTGCTCGGTTGGTTACATGGCTGAGTTTGCGGACGGCGGTTATAGAAACGGCACCATTGACCTCTCGAACCGTCGGTGGAAGGGTCACCGCCTCCGGACTGCAGCGGCTCAAAAAAAGCTCGGAGATGCTCGACGCGTAACACTTCTCCTTCGATTGGGGTCGCATCAAGTCGACTCTCTCGAACTTCAGCCACGCGATGTGTCGAGAGCCAATGTCCATGCTCTGTCCTACGTTACAATCGACCCGAATCTCCGAGCGCTCCGTGAAATTGTGGAGCGGACCGAGGCGCAGGCGCTGTCAACGAAAAACGGTTCTCGAGAGTTTGAAAACGCAGTGGCTCGCCTTTTTTCTCTTTTAGGTTTTCGGTCTGACGCGATTGATACTTTCTCCGGTTTGACTGATGCGGTCGATGTGCTGGCCTCTACCCCAGATGGCTCCGTAGTCCTAGCAGTTGAAGCCACACTCGGCGCGCTAAATACTGAAAAAGGCAAACCTAGCAAACTGATTAACCGCGTCGATCAGCTGCGGAAAGCCCTCGTCGGGCTGTCAGTCGAGGTCCTACCGGTTATGGCGACTTCTCGTACCCGCTCGGCCCTTCTGAAGGGAGACGTTAACCACCTCGCGCAGGATGGCGTTTCCGTTCTCGCTCGCGAAGACCTGTTAGAGCTTCTTGACGGAATCGAGCGAGGATGGGACGCCGTCACGGCCCTATCATTCTGCTCAGACCACGTGGGCTACGCCGACGAACACTATGAGAATCAAGGGATGAAAATCGCGGCCGCTGTCATACGCGGAGGTCGCGTCGTGCGACGTCGTTCTCGCGCCTAGTCGCGTGCCGTTAGAGCTTTCAGATGAACAAGCCGAGTTGCTGGAAGTTTTGCGCGTTCGTGACGCAACTCATCCAGTCAAACTTGAGCCCATCCTCCGTGGAGCGTTTTGGGCACTGGCGCAGGGTGATAACCCGGAACGCTTATCACAATCAGCCCAAAGTGTGAGAGAACTGCTCGATCGCTTGCCTCTCCAGTACGCCGGTGCGCCGAAGCACGTTCCTATAAGCGAGACTGCCGATCAACTCCGAACAGTTATGGATCTGTTTGTGAAGGCAAAACAAAAATCGACGTGTTGGGATAACGCCACGCTGGAGTGGAGCGGCATTTTGGATGGGCCCGTGATGCAGTTGCTGTCACGAATCGAGACAGTCGTCGGCCAGCGGGCTGTTATTGTTTCGAGGCAAGAACGTAAACGCCGTTTTATTCGTGGTCTGGACCCAACTGGAGAACCGCTGCCGCCAGTTAACGAGCTTTATGCTCTCAAGGAATGGCGGACCTACGATGAGTACTTTCAGCAAGTTGCGCATCACAATCGAACCACAACCATCTACGAATTCGATCGCACCCTAACCGGATGTGTGGGAATGTTGTTGGGGCATTTGAAGCCTGCGAGTGCAGCGACGCTAGACGCACTCGACGCCTTAATAAAGAGTGCGGAAGAGAAATGATCGATCGAGAAGTCGTGCGACGGGCAATCAAGTCGATTCAGCGTCGCAGCGAGTATGAGTACTTCTTTGCGCACATAACTTCGTCACAGTGGATAGCACCCTTGCTCGCGGAAGGGTTGTTAACCACGCCCCCTGATGCCGTCAGAGAAGGAGATTACATCCGCTTCCCCAACTGGCCCGAGGGAGAGTTCGTCGCACGGGTTGCCCTGGACGCGCCGCAGGAAGCTGCTAGAGTCCTTGCTGCAGTTCCCCAGACTGATAATGCGCAAGTCCACTCCATCCTTTCGGAAATCGCTAGCCACGTCGACGCTCGGGAGGCTGCGAAGTGGGCAGAGCAAGAGGCAAACTGGGTGCGTGGCCAACCCTTCCTCGGCTTGTTGCTCCCAGAGAAGCTCGGCGCACTTGCAGCAGGCTTAGCGACCCATGGAGAGTTGTCCGCAGCGTTCGCGCTCGCCCACGCCGTCCTTGAGGTGTTGCCTGATCCCAAAGCAAGCAATCCGGAGGCAGAGTACCGCTTGCCGCCCAAACCTCGGGCGAAGTTTGATGCTTGGGAATATTCTAGGACTCTAAACTCAATCATTCCATCTCTTCTAGGTGCCGCTGGGTTTGAAACGCTCGATTTTCTTGGCGAACTGCTAAGTGACGCGCTGCGACTTTCTAGCGGGGATCGAAATCAGTTCCCCAACGACTACTCCTACATCTGGAGAGATGCGATAGAGTCTGGGGATGACGACACACGCGATGTTCGCGACGCGCTAATCAGCGCGGTGCGAGATTCGGCGATCGAGCTGGCAAGTTCGTCGGGTTGCGAGACGGTAATTGAACGCCTGGAGGCTCGAAAATGGACTGTGTTCCGCCGGATCGGGCTTCATGTCGCAAGAGCCGCCTGTGCGGAGCAGTCGCGCTTTGCAGCCGATCGCCTGTTGTCTCGCGAACTGTTTGATGATGCGACGCTACGTCACGAGTACGCGATGTTGGCTCGCGACCGATTTAAGGCGCTTGGTCCACAAGAGCGCGAGACGTGGCTCTCGTGGATTGAGGAAGGAAAGGACCGTGACGGCATGTCACGACGACATCGTAACGCGGTTGGTGAGGATCCTGAGGAGCCCTTGCTCCAACAATGGAATGAGCAATGGCAGCGTGACAGATTGTCTCCAGTACGGGACTCGCTTCCCGAGAGCTGGTTAAATCGATTCAATGAGCTGGTTAAAAGGCATGGTGCGCCTGTCTTCGACTATGCGCTGCACCGCGTTAGCGTCGGATGGGGTGCACCGACGCCAATTCCTCGCGAAAGGCTTTCGACTTTCAGTGCCGAGGAAGTTCGCGAGTTCCTAGGAAGTTGGACTTCTTCGGATAACGACCCGAGGGCGCCATCGAAGGAGGGCGTTCTCGAGACGCTCCGACAAATGGATGAAGCGTTCTTCCAAATGTTATCCGTCGACGCTCACAACTGGTCCAAGCTGGATCCAGCGTACATTGCAAGCTTGTTTTCAGGAGCCGAGCGCGTAGTAAAAGGCAATCAACTCGTCGACTGGCACAGTTTATTGCAACTAGGTCTGACCGTCTCTAGCTCTGATGTCTCCGACAGTGAGTGGCGTTGGGCCCGGAAAGCAGCGGCAGACCTGATACTTGCGGGAGTCGACAGTGATTCCGGATCACTGAACATCAGCGAAAAAGATGCGGTTTGGTCGGTTCTGAAACAGCTTTCCAAGTCTGCGCTAGATCAGAAGGAAGACAGGCCGATCTCGGGAGAAGTGGACACCTTGACGGTCGCGATAAACAGTGTGTCAGGCCGGGTCCTCGAAGCAATGATTCGGTATGGCGTTTGGGTAAAGTCAAACACACTGCCACCGGCGAAGGATTGGGCTTTGGCCAGACATCTCCCAGAATTAGCTGAAACGCTGAGCAAGTTGGCCCGGCCCGGTGCTTTAGACCTCACTGAGGCGCGATCGATATTCGGACTCCAGTTAGGACCGTTAATGTGGCTTGACAGGGAGTGGGTTGTCGCGAATAGGGAATCCCTGTTCCCCTCTCAAAAGAGTCTTGTGGCGGACCGGAGCGCTGTGTGGAGTACCTATTTGACTTATGGCGGCTCCTTCGGGCAGGCGCTCGAGGATTTTGAAGATCAGTACGCGCGTTCCGTTTTGGAGTTACGTGACGAGGAGCCTGTTAGGCAGGATGCGCATGAGCGCCTTGCCGAACATCTAATGACGTACTATTGGCAGGGACATCTCCAACTCGGTGGTCAAGACGCGCTTCTGGAAAACTTCTTTGCGAACGCAGCGCCGAAGCTTAAGGCGCACGCGATTGATTTCATCGGACGAAGCCTTAAGAATTCGGAGGATGTTCCAAAAGAGCCAATTGTTCGACTCGTCCAGTTATTCGAGTGGCGTCTAAGCGAAGCGGAGCGTTCAGAAGTCAGGGAACGCGAAGAACTTGTTCCTTTCGGGTGGTGGGTTGCTGCCGGCACACTTGACCCTAAATGGTCGCTTGACCGCCTTCTCGATGTTCTTCGCATTAGCGGTTACTGTGAGCCAGACCACCTCGTTGTGGAGCAGCTTATTAATTGGGTCGAGGCGTTTCCCGGCGAAACAGCCCAGGCGCTGCTCTTGATGGTGAGTGGGATGAAGGACACCAATTCGCTTATTGGTTGGCGCGACGATGCCAAAGAGCTAATTCGACGACTGCTGGCGAAAGAAGTTCCTGAGATTAGCGCCATTGTAATCGCGACGGTCGACGCGCTAGTACAACGCAGGTACGTCGAATTCCGCGAATTGCTTCCAAAGTCGAACGCATAGTTTGCTTTGGTTGATTTGCGCCGTGCCGCAGGTTGCCCGTTATGTACGCTTCAGCGGGTTAACTGAGTTCCACATTCCTCCAATAACTTGCCAAGAAATCCTTGTCCAACGCGACAGGCCCATCCCCGTTGATGAATTGAGCCATGCTACGACGGAGTATCGAAGGAGCCTCCACCAACGTTTGCGAAAGCTGTTCCCGGTCGCGAGCGTTAACGCTTTGAAGATCTGCACCGTGCGCAACTTTCGAACGCCAGTCATAGAGGCGACGTATGGCCATAAAAGTCCTCATTCTCGCCTCACCTGGCCGCTCGAGGAATCGTGCCACGCGAAGAGCCAGACGGTGGCGCAGTTCCTTGTCCTGGCCGTCATTTAGAAATAGTGCTTCGAGGGCAATAGCGATATCCAGCAGTCGTTCCTCACTCTCCGGCCAATGCCGCTCCCATGTATCGCGGAACCGACGGAGCGCGACTGGGAAACCCTTGATGTCGATGTTCCGCAAGTGTCGACGGAACAACGCGGTAACACTGGCTAATTCATCTTCTGTTAATGCGCTGGCTTCGGCGCGCCCAAAGGCCACTCGATGGGGTAAATACGGCCCATACGCTTGGTTGTAACGGGTATGATAGGTCGGTCTGATCCCTTGAGTCCCGAGTTGAGTTGACTCAACGATTATTCCCGCTATACCAAGGTCGGTTCCACGGACAATTCGAAAAATGTCCAAGGCTCTCGCAAAAATCTCCGCTGCCTTCGCGTAAAGATTCTCAAAGTCAATTATCTGGCCGAGAACAGGGACAAATAGCGGCAGTCGCAGCAAGGTGTTGCAATTGTGGAAACCAAGCGGTAGCTGGGCCGCATATCCAAAGCCCTCGACAACCTTCGCAAGATCGAGATCAGTCGCATGCTGAATGAAAACCGTCGAGCGATCTCCTGTCTCAGTGCTCGCGAGTTCAAACGAGTGGGTTAAATCGATCAAGGGTCCGTTCAAGAACGCGTAGGCGGTGTAGGCGTGCTGACTCCTCGATTCGAGTTCGGTTAACTCGGCAATCACAACCTCACCTAGTTCGGTCCACCGTGAAAAAAGAGCAGCAGGAGTCGCTTCAGCCCCAAGCGCGGGCAAGCCCCGTTCAAAGAACTTGGTTAGCGCAAGGACTTCCGTTAGCCCGGCGCCTTCGCGTGAGCGTCGTATTTCATCCGCGAGTTGCCATGGTTCATACGTTTTGTATCCCCAGCCGTCCGCCAAGCGTAACGCCAGATCCTCCTGAGCGAAAAGCGTGTCGCGCAATTCCAAAAAGGCGTGATGCATTACTGCGCGCGCAAGCTGCGGTGGCGACTGTTCTTTCGACGGTGAAGGGCCAGACGCGCTGAACGGGATGGCTTGGTTCAGCAGGGCGAGGATCGATTCACGGCCAACAGCCGGTTGGCTTGCTTCACTTACGGTGACCGTGACTCCGTCATGGCCGCGAATCGGTTGCCCCGTTACGGGTAGCCTTGGCGCATTAGGCTCCGCGATCGTCCGAACGACCCGGTCAGTACGAGAGGAGTAAAACGGCTCAGCATCAGGTTGTTCGGTGTACAGACGCAGTGACTCAACATAGGTCGAAACTGCATTAATCGCCGACTGCTTCATGAACCACCGGAATTCGCCGATTAGATCTACAAGAAATGCAAAGCGCGATACCTGAATGCGGTATCGCGCTTTGCGCTCTCCAGAAAACTAGATGTCCAAATTGCTCACAAACTTCGCATTCTCCTCGATGAACAATCTACGCGGCTCGACATCGTCCCCCATCAACCGCTCGAACGTATCGTTAGCGAGAATCGCGTCCTCCACAGTCACCTGAAGGATTGTCCGAGTCTCCGGATCCATTGTCGTTGACCACAGCTGCAACGGATTCATCTCGCCCAGTCCCTTGTACCGCTGAATGTTCACGGTGGATTTCCCCTCACCGTTCCCCAAACGCTTCACGTAGTCCTCGCGCTCTTTCTCATCGTACGCGTAGAACTCTTCCTTGCCCTTCGCCACGCGATAGAGAGGCGGCTGCGCGATGTAGACGTAGCCCGC
>JBOHTC010000277.1:0-11584 GCA_050733495.1 Gemmatimonadaceae bacterium
AGGCCGAGCAGTATGTGCTCGGTGCCGACGTATTCGTGATGGAGACGCGCAGCCTCCTCACGAGCCATGGCGAGAACCTTTCGGACTCGCTCTGTGAAGTTGTACCCGTTCATCTCTGCAATCCTCAGTGCGGGAGCTAGTTCCTTCGCGTGCGTGACAGTGTGGACCACTGCGGCGCGCGTGATTACCCGCTACCCCTTACTCCGCCTCGTTAGCTAGCGTCTCCCGCACGTATCGAGCGCGCGCGACATTCGCTTCGCCTTCTGTCAGCGCTCTTCCCTCGGTATTCCCGAGGTGCGCCAACTGACTAAAAATCAGGAGCTTGTTGAGAGTATATACACTGAGACCGCTTATCAGTTTCAGGCCGACAGCCAGTCGCACGCCGCTCATGTAGTTCATCGCTTCATCGAAGCTCAAGCTGCGTGCATATCGCAGCGTGCCAAAGGCACGCCAGAGCTTGTCTTCAATAATATAACCCGCATCGCGCAACAGGACTCGTCGCGCTTCTTCTTCGCGCTCGATTACATGTCTTACGACGCGTACGAGGTAATCAAGTAACTCGCCCTCGGAACGGCCGAGCGTCGTCTGGTTCGAGATCTGGAAAAAATTTCCCACAACTTCGCTTCCCTCTCCGTACATTCCGCGGTAAGTCAGGCCGACCTGCTGCAGTCCGGCGAGCACCTTTCCGATCTCTTTCGTCAGAACAAGACCGGGCAGATGAATCAATACCGACGCGCGGAGGCCTGTCCCGACGTTCGTTGGGCACGCGGTCAGATATCCGAACTCGTTGTGGAAAGCATATGGCACTTTGTTCCCGAGCTCCGCGTCGAGACGCTCGAGCACCCCGAACGCATCCGCCACGTGAAATCCTGAGTGAAGTGCCTGGAGGCGGAGGTGATCCTCTTCGTTCACCATTATTCCGACTCCGCGCGATAAATAGACAGCAGCACCAGTTCGAACTGGCTGCTCGTTCAACCCTGCGAGCTCCTTGCTGACCAGGTGACGCTCGTGCAGGAGCAGTCGGTCCTCGGGCGGAAGCTCGTCGACCCGCAGCAGAACGCCGTCGTCTATGGAGTGCAGGCTCGCGAAGGCCTCGCGAACCTGCGTAAGAATTCGAAGACGCTCTCCGTCCCGCGCCCTCGGGGTGAACGCGTAACCCTCGAGATTTCGCGCAAGTCGAATGCGGGTGGAGATCACGATGTCGGCGTGTTCGCCCGATGCGTCGAGCCAGCTCGCGCCGCCGTCGGGAAGGAGTGATAGATCGAGCATCACTCAATGCCCCGCAGCTTGTCACGCAGATCTGCCGCGAGCTCGAACTGCTCCGACTCGATCGCTCGCTTGAGGCGGTCGCGAAGCTCCGCTGCGCTCGAGACGTGCGGCAGCTCTGAGGGGAGTGGCGCTACATATCGTCGTCCAATGTGTTTGGAGTTGCCGTGAACCCTCCGGAGCAAATCGCGCAAGCTTGTTTCGAAGGCCTCGTAGCAATGCGCGCAGCCGAGCCGACCGGTGGCGCGAAAATCCGCGAGAGTCGACGAACAGAACGGACACTGCACCGGTTCGCCTTTCGCGCCCGGCATCTGCTCGTGAATGGTCTGGAGAAAATTCGTGATCTGTGGCTTTGACGCGCCGACGGTTGTCTCCACCCCACGCTCGGCCGCGCACTTCTCGCACAGATGCAGCTGTTTGACCCCGCTCCCCTCGATTTCAGTGAGCTGGATTACCGCTTCTCCATCCTTGCACAGATCGCACACCATTTATACGACGACCTCATCAACCGCGGTACGACTCAGCGTTCCGCCTTCCAGCAGCAGCACCTGATTGGCGCGCGCGGCGAGAGAGCGGTTGTGAGTAACGACGACCATCCCGATCTCGAGGTCATTGACGACCTCGCTCAACAATTCGTGCAGATTCTCTGCGTTCGCGCGATCCAAATTCCCCGATGGCTCATCTGCCAGAAGAATCTGCGGATCCATTGCCAGAGCACGAGCAACCGCCGCGCGTTGCTGCTCGCCGCCCGACAGCGCGTTTGGCCTGTGCGTCATTCGCGCACTGAGTCCAACCCGAGCCAACAGCTCCGCGGCCCGGCTCCGCGCGGATTCTTCCGAGCGACCACCGATGCGAAGCGGCATCATCACGTTCTCCAGAGCGGAAAACTCCCGAAGAAGGTGATGAAACTGAAAGACGAATCCCACGGTTCGATTCCGGAGCTCGCCAAGCTCGTTCTCATTCCGTCCGTGGATCGGTTCCCCGCCGATCACCACGTAACCGCGAGTCGGTTTGTCCAGTGCGCCCAAGACGTGCATCAAGGTGCTCTTGCCCGCTCCGCTCGCGCCGACAATGGCAATCATCTCCCCGCACTGGACGGAAAGATTGACTCCGGTCAGGACGTGCAGAATGTTCCCATCCCCGCCGACATAGGTCTTATAGACGTCGTGCGCCTCGAGAACCGTCATCGTCATTCGTGCCTGATCGCCTCGATCGGAAAGAGCCTCGATGCCTGTATGGATGGATACACCGTTGCGATCGCGGCGATAGCAATACTCGCCAGGATGATCCACACCACGTCGGTGGGCTGGATCGACACAGGAAGATGATCGATGAAATAGACGGTGGGATCGAGCTTGATGAACTGGTACTTGTCGAGGGCGAGCGCGGCCGCGAAGCCGAGAATAAGTCCGAAAACCGTCCCCACGACTCCTATGACCAGCCCCTGCGCAAAGAATATCCGGAGGATCGACCTTGCCGGCATTCCCATGGCCTTGAGGATCCCGATCTCTTTGGTCTTGTCCGCCACCACCATTGTCAGCGTGCTCACGATGTTGAACGCGGCCACGAGAACTATGAGCAGCAGGATCACTCCCATCCCAAGCTTTTCCAGCTTTAGTGCCTGAAACAGCGAGTGGTTTTGTTCTTCCCAGTCGACCGTTCGATACGGCCAACCCAGGGCGCTCACGAGGCGAGAGCCGACCACGGGCGCCTGGCCCCGATCAGCCGTTTTCACCTCGATCCCCGTTACGCCACTGCCGAGTCCCGCGAGGTCCTGCGCCTTGTCCAGCGCGATGAAGGCGTAGGCGTTGTCATACTCGTACATGCCCGTCTCGACGATTCCCGTCACCTCAAACCGTTGGATCTTCGGCACGAGGCCACCGGTGACTGGATCCATCTTCGTCCCGGGCGCGGTGAGAAGAGCGATACTGTCACCCACGAACTTGGCAAACCGTCCGGCGAGCAGCTTTCCGAGCACGACTCCTCGACGTTCTCCATCGGTGCTGGCGAACCTGAAATCACCATTGGTGACGTGTTGGCGGATCGTCGTGACATCTGGCACTCCCCGCCCCTCCGGCTGCAAACCGACGATGTAGACCCCACCCGAGTAGTCATGCCATCCAGTCATCACTCCTTCGGTAAGAACGAACGGCGCCGCGGAAACGACTCCTGGCTGCTTCCGAACCTTTTCGAGTACCTTCGGCCAGTCGTTGATCTTCAAATCCTCTCCGTAAGTCAGAACCCGGATGTCCGGACTGCCGACCAGGATTTTTTCACGCAGATCGTGCTGCAGGCCGTTCATCACCCCGATGATGACGATGAGCGCGCTCACGCCGACCAGCACCCCTCCAATTGCGATGAGGCTAATCAGGGACAGAAGCTTCGACCCGCGCCTGCTCCGCAGATATCTCCACGCGATTTGAAGTTCCAGCCTCGTCACTCGGGCCTCATCGTCGGAAAGAGAATCACGTCTCGAATGTTCGTCGCGCCAGACAGATACATGAACAGTCTGTCCACGCCAATTCCTGCGCCACCCATGGGAGGCATTCCATACTCCATCGCACGCAAGTAATCTTCGTCTACCCCAGAAGCCTCTTCGTCGCCGGCTTCCTTGAGCCTCGCCTGACTCTCGAAACGGCGCCTCTGGTCGAGCGGATCGTTCAGCTCGCTGAAAGCGTTGGCCATCTCCTTCCCATTCGCGAAAAGCTCGAAGCGCTCCGTTAGACCCGGGTTTCCGCGCTTTGGCTTAGCCAGAGGCGAAAGCTCCACAGGGTAGTCGATCACGAAAGTCGGCGTTTCGAGTTTCGATTCCACCAACGCCTGGAACATCTCATCAAGCACTTTCCCCCGGCTCAAAGATTCCTGGTTCTCGACGCCGACGCGTTGCGCCAGGGATCTCATCGCGGGCTCTGCGAGTGAGGTGACGTCAACCCCTGCAGCCGCGTTCAAAGACGGAATCCACTCGATGCGCTTGAACGGCGGGCGAAATCTCGGAACATTCGCGGCAACCTCGGGGACGCTGCGCACAGCCTCCGACGTTTTCTCGAGCAGCTGCTCGACTAGGTTCATCATGTCTGTGTAATCCGCATATGCCTGGTAGAACTCAAGCATCGTGAACTCTGGGTTGTGCGTCCGATCGATCCCCTCGTTCCTGAAATCGTGTCCGATCTCGTACACCCGATCGAGACCGCCCACCACGAGACGCTTGAGGTAGAGCTCGTCGGCGATGCGCAGATATAAGGGCATGTCGAGCGCGTTGTGCAGTGTGGTGAAGGGCCGCGCGGCGGCACCGCCATAAAGCGGTTGCAGGATTGGCGTCTCGACCTCGAGAAAGCCGCGCTCGTCGAGGAACGACCTTACCGAAGTGATCATGCGGGATCGGGCGACAAAAAGCGCTCTGACCTCCGGATGAACTGCGAGATCAGCGTAACGCTGGCGGTAGCGCTGCTCAGGATCGGCGAACCCCGAGTGACGGAGCACTTGTCCGTTTACTTCCTCCTCCTTTCCAAACGGGAGCGGACGAAGCGATTTGGCGAGGAGCTCGACCCTGTCGACGCGAACTGTTGCTTCGCCCGTCTTTGTTCGAAAAAGCGGCCCGTGCACACCGATGATGTCTCCAAGGTCGAACTGACTGAGCAAGGCGTACATTTTTTCGCCTAGCTGATCTTTCTTGAAGTAGAGTTGAATCTTTCCGGCGGAATCGGCGAGGTGAGCGAACGTCGTCTTCCCGTGTGAGCGCCACGCGACGAGACGGCCGGCGATAGTGACCGGAGGACCTTCGTCGCCCTTGCCAATCAGCGAGTGCGCTTGCGCAGTGGAGTGCTGGCGATCGAACGAGTAGGCGTATGGTGCAATGCCCGCCGCCTCCAGGGCTTCGAGCTTTTCGCGACGCGCCTGGAGGACGAAGTTCAGCTCCTCTGTCACGCCGCCGCCGTCGCCGAGCCGCCGCCCTGCTTCAGGTAAGCTTCTATAAACGGGTCGATTCCCCCGTCCATGACTTTTTGGACGTCGGGAATCTTGAGCTCGGTGCGATGATCGTTCACCATCGTATAAGGCTGGAACACGTAACTGCGGATCTGGCTCCCGAAGCTGACGTCAGACTTCGTTGAATCGAGTTCTGCCTTGTGCGCTTCCCGTCGCTCGATTTCAGCCTGATACAGTTTGTTCTTGAGCATCTTCATCGCTGTTGACTTGTTCTTGAACTGCGACCGCTCCTGCTGCGACGCGACGACTGTATTCGTCGGAATGTGAGTGATGCGAACCGCGGAGCTTGTCTTGTTCACGTGCTGCCCGCCGGCGCCTGACGCACGATACACGTCGATCCGTAGGTCCTCATCGCGAATCTCGATGTTGATCTCTTCATTCACCACCGGGTAGACGAACACCGACGCAAAGCTGGTGTGGCGGCGGGCATTGGCGTCGAACGGTGAGATACGAACGAGGCGATGGACACCGGTCTCTGGTCGCAAAAAACCATACGCATACAGGCCCCGTATCTCTAATACGGCGCCTTTGATCCCCGCTTCCTCGCCCTCGCTCTCGTCGAGCACGGAAATGTCAAAGCCACGGCGCTCCGCCCAGCGCACGTACATTCGCATAAGCATCTGCGCCCAGTCCTGCGCTTCTGTCCCGCCCGCGCCCGCGCTGATCTCGAGCTGTGCATCGCGAAAATCGTCAGGCCCCCTGAGCAGAGACTTGACCTCGAACGAATCAATCTCTTCGCGGAGCTGCGCCGTCTCCTTGTCGAGCTCGCGCTCCATTTCCGGCTCCGAGCCCTCCTGAATCATTTCGTCGAGCTCGAGCGCGCTCGATACTCGGCCACTTAGCTTGTCGTAGGGTTCGAGCCAGCTGCGCAGCGCCTTTACTTCCTGCAGCGTCCCTTGCGCCTTTTCCTGGTTGCTCCAGAAACCGGGGTCGGCCATTTCGGCGTCGAGCGTGCTCAGCCGAGCGCGCTTTCCGTCGATGTCAAAGATACCTCCGCAACTCCGCCAGTCTCTCTCTAGTCTGCTTGAGACCGCGGCTGCGTTCAGTTTCGGCCATTTCTTGCTGTCCTCGGAACCCTAGAAGATTTTTTTGCCAGCACCGAGCACTTCGTTCAATGCTTCCTGAAAATAGGTAGTGCTCTCGGCGAGCTGCTGTCCCACCTGCGCAATATACTCTTCGAAGCTCTTTTTTATCTCCTCTCGAAAGAGCTGCTTGAGGGTTCCGTCTCGAAGACCTTCCGCGTGCTTGGCGGGATGATACGTGATGATGTCTGAGACCAATGCCCGCGCGAGCCGCTTTGCGCGCTGGTTCGGATCCTTCGATAGAAACGGATTTAACGGCCTCCGCGCGCCCGAGTCCTGACTCGCCGGTCGGGTTGGTCCGGAAGGATTTGATGAAGGAGGTGTTGCGACCGGACTCCGGCCGGCCGAGGGGACGAAAGGAGCCGAGGCTGGACTCGAGACCGAGGCAGCCTGTGGAGTCGGCATTGGAGGCGGCGATCCTGTCGGCCTAAACGGAGGGATCGGTGGTGGGGGAGTGAACTCCGGCAGCGCCGATGCGGGAGATCGTGGCGTTGCTGTCGCCGCAGCGGTGGGCTGGTCTGGTGCTTCATGCCTCGGGCGGGCCGCGGGAGGTGTCTCCGAGCGAGCGGGCGTGGGGGACGGTTGTGCCGGTCGGCGCGGTGTCGTCGAAGAGAGTGCGCGTTCACCCGTCTGCGCAAAGGCGCCAGTATCCCAACCAGTCTGCGCGACCTGCGGTGCTTGCGGGGTAGAAGACGAGGATTCGACGGACGGTCGCGATGTAACGGTGCCCGACGGGGGAGTATTCTGACCCGTGGGCGCCGGAATTGAAATCACGCCGCTACATACCGAGCAGCGCGCACGCACCCCGGCTGGAGGAACCTTGGCTGGATCTACCCGAAAAATCGATCGGCAATCCGGACAGCTTACGTTCATTCAGCCTCTCCGATCTTGCGCACGTCTCGGATTGCCGGCAGCGGCTCTTGCGGCGTGACGCGCTCATCGCTCCGTCGGTCGACAGTATAAACTGAGCCGGGAAGGCTTTTCGCGTAGGTCTTCATCTCTGTCGCAAGTTGGCTTGCCTGACGTGCCGAGGTCAATGTGCGGCGAAGGTTGGTGACAACGCCGATGGAAAGAGTCATGAGCGGAACCCGGTCGAGATGTCCCCGCCGGTCCTTGCCGAAGAAGTACCCCGCCCGCCTGTCTTGCTCCGAGTACTGGTAAGGCGCAAGGAGATCGAACGTTGCCACGATTTCACCGCAAACCGAAGGAATGGAGTTATAAGGAATGATGAAAATGAAGTCGTCGCCGCCGATGTGTCCAATGAATCCGTTTTCGCCGCAGGTACCCTTGACGACATCGTGCAGCAGCTTGGCCAGAATGCGGATCACCCGATCGCCTTCGTTGTAGCTGTAGCGATCGTTGAATTCCTTGAAGTGATCGAGATCGGCGTAACAAACCGCGAAGTAGTCTCCGAGCGCCAGCCGCCGGCCAATCTCCGCCTCGATCGCCGACGTGCCCGCGAGCCGCGTAGATGGATGCACGATGAGATCACGCTCGGAGCGAATCAACATGGCGTCGAGTCGACGCACAGCTTCCGGGCCCTGCATCCCGTCGCGAATCACTTCATCCGCCCCGGCATCGAAGGCCGTCGAAAGCGCATCCGATTTCTTGCCGGATAGGACCGCGCAGGGCACGACACCCGTGTAGGAGTCCTTCTTCACTCTGTGCAGCGCGGCGAGCACCGACTCGGCCTCGTTCCGCGCGTCGAAGATCACGAAGCGCGGCCGGGCACGCAGGCCGATTGACATCAGCTCGTCACCCGAGCTCAGTGTGACGACCGAAGCCTCTTGCGCGGTGATCCAGGCGCTTATGTACGCCGGGAGGGACGCACCGTCGGGAGAGAAGCGTATCGCGTTCGGCTGCTGCAAATCGTTTTTCCGGTCGCCGGTGATTCTGCTTTGTCAGAAGAAAAAGAACGCCACTCCCAGTACCGCATACGCCAGGAGCAGGAACGCCCCCTCGAGCCAATTCGATTCCGCATCTCTGATCACTGATGACGTCACAGCCACTGCCAGCGCGATGCTCGCAACTTCCATGGTCGTGAAGGCGAGATCCATTGGCTGATGAAACGCCATTCCAAGAAGAACCAACAGCGGCGCGATGAGCAGCGCCACCTGAATACTCGAGCCGACAGCGATGTTGAGCGCGAGGTCCATCCGATTCCGCACCGCCATAATTATCGCAGAGCTATTCTCGGCCGCGTTGCCGATGATGGGGATCAGGATAAGGCCGACAAAAAATTCGGACAGCCCAAGCACCTTCACCGCATCTTCGGTGACCGACACAAGTACCTCCGCCACAACCCCGATCGAGCCGGCGCTGAGGAGGAGGATAATGATCGCCTTCTTTGACGACCATTTTGGGGCTACAGTCACGGCCGGACCGTGCTTTTCCGAGGCAAATGTAGACGAATGCGTCCAAAGTGAGAACACCAGCCACGCCGCATACCCCACGATAAGAAGCAGCGCTACGTAGTGAGACATTCTCACCGTCGCCACACGTTGCGGGTCCGGATGCAGGCTGTAAAACAGTGCGGGAACCGCCAGCCCGAAAACCGCGATGAGAAGCACGGTGGTGCTGTGGCTGGCGAGAGTTCGGTTGAATCGCTGGGTCTTGAATTTTATCCCACCGGCAAACAAAGCGATCCCGAGGACGAGCAGAAGGTTGCCGAGAATTGAGCCTGTTATTGAAGCTTTGACGAGGCTTATTAGGCCGGCACGGAGAGCTGCCGTCGCGATTATCAGCTCCGCGAGATTGCCCATCGTTGCGCTCAGCACTCCACCGATTGCCGGGCTCGTATGCTCGGACACGGACTCCGTCGCGACTCCAAGCACTCCCGACAACGGTATGATAGCGAGGGCGCTGATGCTGAAGATCACGATCGGTGGCGCGCCGAACACCCGACTGAGGACCGCAATAGGCGCGAAAACCAGGCTCGCGAAAAACAACTTCCTTCCAGCGCCGTGGCGCCATTTCAAAACAGATATCTCAGCGAGATCCAGACTGGCGATTGGCCGTTCTCGGCCGGGATTCCGCCGAACGTGCGCGCAATATCAAACACGAATGACCCGCTCTGGAGTCCAAACCCGAGCGATGCGGTTGAATCGCCACGACGATCGTGTCCAACGTATCCCGCCCGAAGGTGGACTGTGCCCTGGTAAACGACATCCGCGCCGAACCGGACACCTTTCCCTCCGAATGACCGCGTGTCGACGTAGCTTCCGGACGTGCGCAACTCTGTGTCCTTCACGTAGCGGTCAAGAAACTTGAGGCGATACATTGCGCCAAGCTCCACCTGCGTCGGGAGTGGATCGCGCTGATTCGTCTGCTGTGAGTTGAGTCTTCCCCCAAGGTTTCGAATCGCCGCCCCGAATGTCAGCGGCGCGCCCACCTGCGTGCGGTACTGCACCCCCAGATCCATCGCTCGCGTGCTTTCAACCTCTGGTCCGACTGTGCTGCACTCGCCGGAGCAATCCTCACGAAGCTGTACGATCTTGTAGTTGAGACCCGCGTCGAGGCGCTTGGTGACCCGAGCCGCGTACGTCCCGGCAAGCACCACATCCCGCGGCAGAGCGAGGCCAATCACCTGATTGTTCTCGTCCGTGAGTTGCTGTTCTCCGATGTCCAGAACACTGAGGGAAAGTGCGATCACTCCAAAGTTTCGCTTTGGCACGACGAATGAGAACGCGTCGCTCGCTCCCGAAAGTGTCTTGGAGTGGTGAATCGCCAACTCCTTTTTGTCCTGGCCGCCGAGAGACGCCGGATTCCACCAGATCCCTTCGCTACCCGGTTTGCTGGCAACCATCGCCTGTCCCATGCCGACGGACTGGGCGCCAGTCGGCAGAAGAAGGAACAACGCTCCTTCGCTGCCGGTTGAACCCGATTGCGCCTCGGCGCCGGCGGCGAGACAACTGCACGCCAGGCTAAAAAGGAGTCGCCTCATCTATCAGCATTATGGGAATGTCGTCACGCACGGCGTAGCGTAGCCGGCATCTGTGACAGATCAGAGCCTGTTCTTCCTCCCGATACTCCAGCTCGCTCTTACACTTCGGGCAGACGAGAATTTCCAGAAGTCGCGGAGAGAGACTCATTTTGCGTTCCCTGTAGCAAGTTGATAACCGAACATGGACAGATTTTGAGGATTCTTGCGCCAATTCGCGAGCACTTTCACCCATAGATCGAGATAGACTTTCTCGCCGACGAACAGCTCGATTTTCTTGCGCGCCGATTCTCCGACCTTACGGATCTGCGCTCCTTTGTTCCCGATGACGATCGCTTTCTGGCTATCTCGTTCGACGTAAATTACCGCGCGGATGTAGAGAGGCGAGCGGTCCTCACGGAATTCCTCCACCTGAACGGCGACACTGTAAGGCACTTCATCATGGAGTTGCTCGAGCACGCTTTCGCGAACGAGTTCTGCCACGAAAAATCGCACGGGTTGCGTGCTGATCTCATCGTCGGGATAGAGAAACGGGCTCTCGGGCAGTGCGAGAGCGACACGCGTCATCAAATCGGCGATTCCGTCCCCCGTGAGCGCTGAGACAAGCACTGCGCCTTGGTGAGTCATCAGCTCGGCCCGCCGCGCGCTCGAGAGGGAATCAGCTTTATTGAGTGCTAATATTACGGCAGCGCGAAGAGGATGTTCGAGCTGTGCTGCCTCGGCAAGCGGAGGCGGCGTACCCTCGGTTGCATCGGCAAGATAAACCACGACGTCGGCGTCGCGCAGAGCGGCGAGTGCCGCTGACCGCATCGCCTGCTGCAATGGATAGCGGGGATTGAGGAGTCCCGGCGTATCGAGGATCACCATCTGTGCGCTATCGGCGGTATGAATGCCGACAACCCGATCGCGAGTCGATTGGGGTTTGGGGCTCGTTATGCTCAGTTTCTGCCCAACGATGCGGTTGAGCAACGTCGACTTGCCAACGTTAGGTTTGCCGACGACGGTGACGATTCCAGCCTTGGGCATCAAACAAGATAATCTTTGCCTGGTTGTAAGTGCCGAGGCTGCGGACTAACTGGTTTGGAGTGGCGGACCAACTGCAGTCAGCCAAAAAAAAAGACCGCTCACAGCGTGAGCGGTCTTTCAATAAGGTGCCGGCGACGGCCTACTCTCCCGCATCCTCTCGGACGGAGTACCATCGGCGCTGTAGGGCTTAACGACCGTGTTCGGAATGGGAACGGGTGTGGCCCCTACGCTCTAATCGCCAGCGAAGGAACTGCGTCGGACGGTCGGTGATCTGACCGTCTGAGAA
>JBOHTC010000278.1:0-9532 GCA_050733495.1 Gemmatimonadaceae bacterium
AAGGACAAGCAGGTGAGCACGGGGATGGAGATCTATACTCCGAACTGGGTCGACGTCGACGGCGGGGACATTTATCCGGGACGGAGCTTCACCTACGCCGAAAACACAACGGCAGCGCGCGTCATCATCGTAAACGAGAAGCTCGCCGAGCGTCTTTTCGGGACCTCCGACCCGCTCGACAAAACCATCAACGTCGACGGAGTCGGCTTCAACGTCATAGGCGTGTATCACTACACGGCTAGTCCGATGGGCACACCCACTTCGGCCGGTGGCGGCGACCAGGCGAAAGCAATCGTGCCGTTCGAGTCGGCGCGTCGCAGCCTAAACCCGTGGATGCGCGGCGTCGACTTCATCGTGAAGCCCGAGCCGGGTGTTACGACCGAGGAGGCGACGGACGACGTCACAGCTCTTATGCGGGCCCGTCGCGGACTCAGAGCCACCGCCAAGAACAATTTCGAGATCGTGACGCAAGATCGACTGATGGGGATCTACAATAAGCTCTTTGGAACCTTCTTCTACGTCGGGCTGGCCCTCTCATCCGTGGGCCTTCTGGTCGGTGGCGTTGGCGTGGTCGCGATCATGATGATCAGTGTCACAGAGCGGACGCGCGAGATTGGCGTACGGAAAGCGCTAGGCGCCACGAAGAGCGCGATTCTTTGGCAGTTTCTCGTCGAAGCCGCTACCCTCACCAGTATCGGCGCCTCGATTGGTCTCGTGCTCGGGATTTTGGTCGCGCTGGGGATCAAGACGGCTTTTCCGGCCGTGCCAGCCTCCACTCCCGTTTCGGCGGTCATAGCGGCTCTCGCAACCAGCGCGTTCACCGGTATCCTGTTCGGGCTGCTGCCAGCCGCCAGAGCGGCGCGTTTGGATCCGGTCGAAGCGCTGCGATACGAGTAGCAGCGCGGTCCCACTTCGGCATGGCGCGGCCACCGTCCCGCACCGAAATTGTGTCATGCGTTTCACCGATGTAATCACGACCGCGCTCGAGCAGATCCGCGTCAACAAACTGCGGTCGTTTTTCACGCTGCTCGGGATTATCGTATCGGTCGCGTTTCTCGTCGCAGTGGTAGCGATCATCTCGGGGATGAACGCTTACGTAAAGGAGAATCTTGCCAGCGCACTGATTGGTGCAAATACATTCCAGGTTCGGCGGACACCCATCCAGATCGGCCTCATCGACGACGAGGAATGGCGCAAACTCCAGAAGCGCCCACGGATTACGGAATCTGACGCTCAGGCTGTGATCGACGCGGTGCCCGAGGCGGTAGCGGTGAGTCTGCAATCGGGGTCGCCGACACCAATCGCCGACGTTGTGTGGCGCGACAACACCATGGCGGACGTTGCTATCCTTGGCGTAACCGCTCCTTACCAGATCGTACAGGATTACGTTTTCGCCAGCGGCCGGCCGATAGGCGATGTCGACGTGAATCAGCGTCGCAACGTCGTGGTGATCGGCGCCGACGTCGCGGAGAAGCTGTTCCAGAACGTCGATCCGGTTGGCCAGGATGTAAGAATCGTTGGACAGCGTTTCACCATCGTGGGAACCATTGCCAAGAAAGGCCGCGTGCTCGGCCAGTCCTTCGATGGATTCGTGCTGCTCCCGCTGAGCACTTTCGAGATGGCCTTTGGACGCCGGAAAACGAACACGGTTTCCGTGAAGATGCCTTCAGCGGAGCTGGTTGCGAGTGGGATGCAGCGAGCCGACGAAGCGATGCGCGTCGCGCATCACTTGCGGCCAAGCGACGAGCCGAACTATTCGGTTGAGACGGCGGACGCCCTGGTCGCATTCTGGAAGAGTCTCACAAAAATTCTCTTCTCGGTGATACCGGCAATAGTGGCGATTGGCATCGTCGTGGGCGGCATCGTGATCATGAACATCATGCTGATGTCCGTCACAGAACGCACGCACGAGATCGGGGTCCGAAAAGCACTCGGCGCCAAGCGCGACGACATCAGGCGCCAGTTTCTGGTGGAGGCAATCGTGCTCGCGACGATAGGCGGATTGTGCGGAGTAGCTGCGGGTTGGGGGCTCGCCGGCGCCGTGAGCCTGGCGTCGCCGCTGCCCGCTCGGGTGAGCGCGTGGTCGGTGGCTCTCGCATTGGCGCTCGGCGCCAGCGTCGGCGTTCTGTTCGGGGTTTATCCCGCAACGCGAGCAGCGCAGCTCGACCCAATCACAGCGCTTCGCGCCGAATGATCATCGCCGAGCGTATTCGCAGCAACGTCCAGATTGCGCTCGACACGTTACGGGCGAACAAGTTGCGATCGTCGCTCACAATCCTGGGAGTCGTCATCGGTGTATCGACCGTGATGACGATGGCCGCGATCGTTCAGGGCATCCAGGATCAGATCGTGCGCACGATCGAGATCGCCGGGCCCACGACATTTTACATCCTCAAGGTCTTCTCCCAGACGCCGGTGAATCCGAATCGTCTGCCGAAATGGATCCGGGTTCGACCAGACCTGGTCGAAGCAGAGGCTGCGCGGATCCGACAGCTTCCCGAAATCTCTTACGCCGCGATGTGGGCTCAGTCCAACGGACGTCTGTCATACGAGGGTGAGCGCACCCAGAACATTATTATCGTCGGTGCGGACGATCGCTATCAGGAGATACAGGGCGGCGAGCTCCTCGACGGCCGCTGGTTCACTCCGGCGGAGCTCGGCTCCGGTTCGAACGTCGCAGTCGTGGATGAAAACGCGGCCCGGAAGCTTTTTGGGCGCGAATCCATTCTCGACAAAACGATCAAGATCAGCGGCAGACCGGCCAGGGTAATTGGCGTCTACGCGCAACCGGGCAATATTTTTTCGCCGCCGGGTCAGGACATTGGAGCAATAGTGCCATACGCAATGCTCGATCACGAGTTTACGATCGATAAAACGAATGCGCTCTACATCCCTGTAAAACCAAAGAAGGGCGTGACTACCGCCGACGCGCAGGAAGCCGTTACGATTGCGCTTCGCGAGATGCGGAGACTCCGGCCTGCTGACAAGAACAATTTCGATATGATGACCCAGGACCAGATCCTCGACACGTTCAACAAGATCACGGGCGTTTTCTTTCTCGTGATGATCGTCTTGTCGAGCGTTGGGTTGTTGGTGGGAGGAATTGGCGTGATGGCAATTATGATGGTGTCGGTCACAAGTCGCACGCGAGAGATTGGAATTCGTAAAGCTCTCGGCGCAACGAAACGAGAGATTCTGTTTCAATTCCTCATAGAGGCCGCGACACTCACAGGACTTGGGGGAATACTGGGAATTGTCATCGGACTGACATTCGGAAGGGTCGCCACGCTCGCGATGAAAATCGACGCCGCGGTTCCGCTCGGTCTCACACTCGTCGCCGTATTCGTATCGGTAAGCATCGGCCTGATATTCGGCATGCTGCCCGCGCAGAGAGCAGCGAAACTCGACCCGATCGCCGCTCTCCGCTATGAATAGTCGCATCGACGTTCTTGCAATCGCAGCCCATCCAGACGACGTCGAGCTGATTTGCGGCGGAACTCTGATCCGCTCCCAGATGCGTGGCCGGACAACGGGAATTCTCGACCTCGCTGCCGGCGAGCTGGCGAGCCGCGGTACGCCACAGCTCCGCGCGAAGGAGGCGGCGAGCGCCGCGAAAGTGATGGGCGTGAGTGTGAGAGAGAATCTGGGACTGCCCGATGGCGGCATCCAGAATACGCCAGAGATCCGAGCGAAAATCGCCGTGGTAATCAGGCGCCTCCAGCCATCGGTCGTGATTACCCACTCGCTCCACGGCCGCCATCCCGACCATCCGATCGTCGCGCAACTCGTGCGCGACGCGTGCTTCGTCGCGGGCTTGAAGATGGTCGAGCCCAAGGTCGCAGCTCACCGGCCGCGAAAGGTTCTGCACGCACTCTCCTTTCGCGAGGACTATGAGAAGCCGACTTTCGTCGTCGACATCAGTGATTCGTTCGAAAAGAAGCTCGAGGCGATTGGATGCTACGCCTCGCAGTTCGGTGAGGCGGTGCAGGCCGGCGAGGTTTACCCGAATGGAGAGCCGCTCCACGATTTGATCCGGCACCACGCCGCCCACTATGGATCCCTCATCAGATGTCGCTATGGGGAGCCTTTCTACACTACAGAGACAATGCGGGTCGACGACGTCGCTTCGCTCGAGGTCTCGACATTTTGAGTGAAAGACACGGCCGGCAAGAGCCAAAACGCGAGACGAAATCGCCGATCGCTCTGACCTATCCGTCCTATCTTGCGCTCGACGAGCTGCTCCAGCTCCAGCGGCCGGTCTCCAAACCTGAGCACCCCGACGAGCTGCTGTTCATCATCGTGCATCAGGCGAGCGAGCTCTGGTTCAAGCTCATTCTCCACGAGCTCGACGCCCTGATTGGTCTCCTCGCAGCCAAAGACACTCTCGGCGCGCTCACCTCTGTCCGGAGGGTGAACGCGCTCGTTCGAATCGTGACCGGTCAGCTCTCGGCGCTGGAGACATTACCGCCGCAACGATTCGCGCAATTCCGTGGATACCTGGGCACATCCAGCGGATCTCAGAGTGTACAATTCCGCGCGATCGAAGCAATGTCCGGAATGAGGGACGCGCATTTTGTCCAGGTTCTGAAACAACACGGCGAAATACCAGCACTCGTTCAGAGGGCCTTCGAGAAACCGACGCTTCAGCAACTCTTCGAGGATCTGCTAGTCGCCCACAACGTGAGTGTGGAACAGGTCTACGGCGACGCGCATCAACGCCCTCTACAGATGCTGGCAGAAGGCCTGATCGAGTACGAACAGGGCTTCGCGATGTGGCGGTTTCTCCACGTCCAGCTCGTCGAGCGAATAATCGGGCCCGCGACGTCCGGAACTGGCGGAACTCTGGGCTCGCGATATCTGCAGAAGACGGTCTCGCAACGCTTCTTCCCAAAACTCTGGGAAGTAAGGGGCAAATTCTTCAAGGGATAGTCCTCTCTCGCTCCGTCCGCGCGACTCCCTTAAATTCCGAGAGATGACACCGTCCGCCGACGCCATTTACCTCGATCACGCCGCTACAACGCCGGTGCGCGAAGAGGTATTCGAGGCGATGAAGCCTTTTTTCGGGCCTCGCTTTGGAAACCCCTCGAGCACACATCGGTGGGGACGGGAGGCGCGCGCCGCACTCGACGAAGCGCGTGAGCGCGTCGGCCGATGTCTGGGCGCGCGCCCAGACGAGATCTGCTTTACGTCAGGTGGTACCGAAGGCGACAACCTCGCCATCCTCGGCTCATGGCGCGCACTAAAGGCGAAGGGGCGGAAGGCGGTCGTAACCACTCCTATCGAGCACAAGGCCGTCCTCGGCGCCGTACACGAGGCAGGACATGAGGGGGCCGAGGAACGAATGGTCGCGATGACTACCGAGGGCGTGGTCGATCGGAAGTCGTTCGATGCGCTCGTGGACGACGCGGTCGCGATCTGCTCCGTCATGTGGGTGAACAACGAGATCGGCACCATTCAGCCGGTGCCGGAGCTCGCGCTGAAAGCAAAGGAGCGGGGCGCACTTTTTCACACGGATGCAGTCCAGGCTTTCGGAAAGGTCCCCATTGACGCGCAAAAGCAGCGCTTCGACTTCCTCACCATCTCTGGTCACAAGCTCGGCGCGCCCAAAGGTATAGGTGCTCTCTTCATTCGGCGGGGGACGCACATCGAGCCTCTGATGCATGGCGGCACCCAGGATCGCGGGAGACGTCCCGGTACGGAGAATGTGGCTGCGGCAGTTGGTCTTGCCCGGGCCGCGGAGCTCACCATCGCGGAATCTGCAGCACACTGCGCACGACTACGGAAGCTGCGTGAGAAACTCGAGACGGGCATTCTTGCGCGCGTCCCCGACGCGATTCTTCACGGAAACGGTGCAGACAGGGCTCCGCACATCATGAACGTGTCGGTGCCGGGAACGGACAGCGAGTCGCTGCTGATGGCGCTGGACCTCCGCGGCATTGCGGCCTCTGGTGGGTCTGCCTGCCAGAGCGGAAGCATAAGCCCATCGCACGTGCTTACCGCGATCGGCGTGAGGCCTGAACTTGCCAGCGCCGCGGTCCGTATGAGTCTCGGCATTCTGACGACTGATCAGGCAGTCGACCGTGTGCTGGAGATCTTTCCCGCTCTTGTAGCCAAGGCGCGCCAACTCACCGCCGCTGAGTGACCATGCCGCGTGAGAGAGTACTGGTTGCCATGTCCGGCGGCGTCGATTCATCGGTTGCCGCAGCGATGCTCGTCGAGCAGGGATACGACGTGGTAGGCGCAACGATGAAGCTGTTTTGTCACGGCGACGACGTCCCCGACCGCCCGTGCTGTTCGCTCGACTCCGTCAACGATGCGCGGCGGGTTTGCGAGCAGCTTGGCGTGCCACATTACGTGCTGAATCTCGAGACGCGGTTCGGTCACGACGTGGTCGATAACTTTGTCGACGAGTACTCCAGGGGTCGGACTCCCATTCCGTGCGTCCGCTGCAATACCTTCACCAAGTTTCGCGATTTTCTCGGCAAGGCAGACGCGATTGATGCACGCTGGATCGCGACGGGTCATTACGCGCGCGTCGTGGACGGTCAGCTTTGGCGAGGGATCGACGAAAACAAGGATCAGACGTACTTCCTCTGGGGAATCGACCAGTCGGTACTCACTCGAATGATCCTGCCGGTCGGAGCGCTCGACAAAAGGGCGACTCGCTTACGCGCGCACGCGATGGGACTCGAGGTGATCGCCGAGAAGCCGGAGAGCCAGGAGATATGCTTCGTTCCGGATGGGAACTACGTCCGGATCCTCGAGCAGCGTCTCCCACCGAATGCGCCTGCGCTATCACGCGGGCCAATCGTCACGTCGAGCGGCGCCGTTGTCGGCGAGCACGAGGGTTTCGCACGATACACAATCGGACAGCGCCGCGGAGTTCCAGGCGGCTTTTCGGCGCCAATGTACGTGATTGGAATAAGGCCGGAGGAATGCACGGTGGTGATCGGCACTCGTGAGGAGCTGCTAGGAAACGGAATTGTCGCGCGTGAAGTGAACTGGCTCACCACCCCTCCGCGGATCGGAGACTCTGTGAGCGTTCGCGTTCGTCATCGTGCGCCGCTGGCGCGCGCGGAGATAGTGCGCCTCGCCGCCGACGAGATCGAGCTGGCCCTCGACGAGCCTGTAACGGCCATCACACCCGGCCAGTCGGTGGTATTTTATGACGCCCAGCGAGTGCTGGGCGGTGGGTTCATCGAAGAATCGCGGCGCCAGCGTGCGCTGCCCGTCCTGGCGGCCTAACACCTACAACCGGAGCAGACATGGGGTCGTGGAGAGAACTGCGGCGTTTCTCGTTCCTTACTTTGGCTCTCCTCACCTCGATGGCTGCGGCCGCGTGCCATCCGCCGGCGACCACGTCGCCATCGCCGTCAGCGGGAACGATTCCAATGATCGTCCCAGAGCCGGTGTCCCTGAGTCCCAAGGGGGGAGCGCCCTTCGAGCTCACCGCGGCGACCCGAATCACAGTCACAAACAGTCCCGAAGTTGTGACAATCGGAGAGATGCTGGCCGCTTTTCTCAGGCGTGCAACTGAATTTCCGCTTCCCGTCTCTTCACCCGCAGCCGGCGGAAGCACCGGCATAATCGATCTGAGACTCGCGCCCGACCAGGCGGCGCTCGGCGGTGAAGGCTACCAAATCACGGCCTCGCGTGATTCTCTGGTGCTGGTGGCCTCGACGCCCGCGGGCCTCTTTCGAGGCACTCAGACAATTCGACAACTGCTCCCGGCCGATATCGAGTCGGAGATAGGCGTCTCCCGCAGCGTGTGGTCGATACCGGCTCTGCAAATCGTGGATCAGCCCCGCTACGCATGGCGGGGAGCGATGCTGGATGTCGCGCGGCACTTCTTCACAGTAGATGAAGTCGAGCAATACATAGATCTGCTCGCGATGTACAAGATGAACGTGCTGCACCTGCATCTGTCTGACGATCAGGGTTGGCGCATTCAGATCAACTCGCGACCGAACCTCACAACCATGGGGGCGATTACGCAGGTCGGAGGTGGAACCGGTGGATTCTACACGCAACAGCAGTATCAGGACATCGTGAACTACGCGCGCGCGCGCTACATCACGATAGTGCCCGAAATCGATATGCCGAGTCACATCAACGCAGCGCTGATCGCTTATCCGGAGCTAAGCTGCGGCGAGCGGCCACCAGGTCTCTACAGTGGAACCGATGTCGGCTGGAGCACCATCTGCGTTGACAAGGAGCAGAGCTACGCGATGATCGACGACGTAGTCCGCGAGATCTCGGCTATAACACCCGGCCCTTATTTCCATGTCGGCGGCGATGAGGTGAAGACTCTCACTGACCAGCAATACGTGAAGTTCATCGAACGCGTTCAGGACATCGTCGGAAAGTACGGCAAGAGAATGATCGGTTGGGAAGAAATATCAAAAGCGAATCTGAAACCGACGACCCTAGTACAGCCCTGGAAGAGCGACTCGGCGTCGGTTGCGCTCAAGTACGGCTCGAAGCTCGTTATGTCGCCGTCAAAGCGAACCTATCTCGACATGAAGTACAACGCGTCGACGGAGCTTGGACTGAACTGGGCGGGGTTGATCGAAGTGAACGACGCCTACGATTGGGATCCGGCGATGAGCAGTCCGGGTGTTACGGAAAAGGACATCGAGGGAGTCGAAGCACCGATGTGGAGTGAGACGCTCCGAAACATCACGGCGGTCGAGTATCTGGCGATGCCGCGACTTGCGGCGGTAGCGGAGGTGGCATGGACGCCGCAGGCGACACGGGACTGGAGAAGTTTCCGGGTCCGGGTCGCGGCGCAAGCTCGGCGCTGGAACTACATGGGCGTCAACTTCTATCGCTCGCCACAAATACCATGGTAAGAAAATCCCGGTTTCTCGCTTTGGGCTTCTGCCTCTTTGCACCGACGAATCTCAGAGCGCAAGACGCTCAACCTTTCCCGGCCCCCAAGAACGAGCCGGCCATTGTCACGCCGGGCCGGATCAGCCGTGATCCTCCGTCTGATGCGATCGTGCTCTTCGACGGACGCGATCTCTCCCGCTGGCGGAGCGCCGATGGAACCGCCGCCAAATGGGCTGTCAAAGGCGGCTATGCCGAAGTAGTCGCGGGAACCGGCGACATTCAGACGGCGGAGCCTTTCGGAGATTGCCAGCTTCACATTGAGTGGGCGACACCGGCAATCGTCAAAGGTGAAGGCCAGGAGCGCGGAAACAGCGGCGTCTTCCTCATGGGTCGATACGAAGTGCAGGTGCTCGACTCCTACCATAACACCACCTACTATCACGGGCAGGCAGGCGCTGTCTACAAGCAATATGCGCCGCTCGTTAATGCGTCACGGCCACCCGGTGAGTGGCAATCGTACGACATAATCTTCCATGCGCCAAGGTTCGATGCGCAGGGGAAGGTGACCGACCGCGCGCGCGTGACCGTGCTTCACAACGGCGTTCTGATCCAGAACAACGTCGAGATCTACGGGAACACATTCAACGACAGACCAGCGCTTTACATTGCGCATCCGCCGGAGCTGCCGTTGAGACTACAG
>JBOHTC010000279.1:0-1142 GCA_050733495.1 Gemmatimonadaceae bacterium
GTCGAGAGGCGCGCTAGGTGACGCAGCGCGCCCCGACGAGTATCCCTCGCTCGGCGGGGTTGCAACTCGATGAATCCTCTCCGAAGCTTTTACTTGCCCGAATTCTGTGCGCCACCGAAGGCGGAAAATCTTCCAGTCCCGGTATAAGGACGAGTGAAGTTGCCGATCGGTGTCGCCACCGTCACGTCGCCGGTGATCGTGTACGGCACGGAGCCGCTCTGCATCATCTGCCTCGCGGCGGCGCCGATTCCGGAGTAGGTGAAATCTATCGGAATCCGGATCGTCGTCGAATCGTTGTTCTGGACGGTGAAGCGTGAATCGAGAGCTCCGGTGCCGAGCTGGTTCTCGCCGACCAGCACGTTGTAGGTGAGACGCGTCGCATCGAGCCTGAATCCGTTCGGATTGTAGATGTTGAGATAGGCGTCGAGCGAGCCGCCGCTCAAGCCGAGTCCGCGCACCCGGAGATCCTTGAAGGTGACGACCGGCTCCGCGAATCCCGCGCGCCCGAGTGTCGCGCACGCCGACATCCCCCAACCTGCCGCTACTGCCACGACCAGCGCTGCGACTGCCGTTCTGCGGTTGATCATCTTGCGCATACTATTTCTCCTCGCTGTCGTCCGGCCTCGTCGCCGGACTTTCGTGATTGGCTTCGTGCAACGTTCGCTGCGGCGAAGCTTCCTTGTTTAGTGCGCCGTCGGACGTCCTTTTGTCACCTTCGGTGGACGCCGGCGTGGACACTTTGGACTTCAGATCTGCCCACCACTGGAGGCGTTTCGCGACTTCCTTCTCGAATCCGAAGGGTCCAGGCTCGTAGAAGACGCTGCCGCGCAATTCCTCAGGCAGGTACTCTTGCGGGATGTATGCCTCTGGGGCCGAATGCGCGTACTGGTACCCTTGGTGGTACCCGAGCTCTTTCATGAGCCGCGTGGGGGCGTTCCGGATGTGCATGGGAACCTGCGCCGCGGGCGTCTCGCGCGCTGCCTCGAGGGCGGCACTCAGGCCTTGATACGAGCGGTTCGACTTGGGGGCGGTCGCGAGGTAGATCACCATCTCGGCGAGCGGGAGATAACCTTCCGGCGGACCGAGCATGTGAAACGCATCGCGCGCCGCGACAGCTAGCTGTAAGGCTTGCGGGTCGGCGA
>JBOHTC010000280.1:0-2055 GCA_050733495.1 Gemmatimonadaceae bacterium
CCACACGCCACACGCCACACGCCATACGCCACGTGCGGCGTCCCCGCGGGCGCCGTGCCTGCTCATCCGTGCTGCCCGCGGTTTCGTCCAACACCTTCTTTCACGCCCGGCCGCCGCGCGTTGTGGTAGCCTCGTTGCCGTGGTGACGTCTGGGTGGGATGGTCTCCCCGGGCGCGAAAGAAGGCTTCCGTTTTAGACCGATCGGCCCAGGGCTTTCAGGGTCACACAGTTGTGTGAACCACAAATAATTCTGGAATGCGGACCCTGGGATCCTGGTGTTCGCGATAGGACGCGGATAGGTGGGATGGTTTCTACTCGGCCGTTCAGGCTCAGCTGACGTCCGAGAGGCTATGGCTTGCGGATGTACCTCGACGCAGTCCTCAAGCGATTTGTTCAGAAGAGTCCGGTCACCGTGATGACGCGCGCTTGCCTGGAGCGCGCGCTCGAGCCTGACGCACTCAATGCTTTGTTCGAGCGTCATGCGGAGTGGCAGTACACGAGAACCCTGCTCTTCTCCTCGCTCGTTGACATGATGGCGTTGGTCGTGTGCAGAATCCAGCCGTCGGTCAGTGCCGCATACCGAGTGATGAAGGACGACCTGGCTGTCTCCCTCGCGTGCGTCTACGAGAAGCTCGACGGCGTCGAGGCAAGCGTGAGCGCGGCCCTGGTGCAGCACACGGCGGAGCGCCTCGCCCCCGTCATCAAGGAGCTCGGTGGGGAACTTCCGCCTCTGCTCGCTGGCTACCGCACGAGGGTGATCGACGGCAATCACTTTGCCAGCACGGACCGCCGACTCGCCGTGTTGCGTGACAGCAAGGCAGGACCATTGCCGAGCCAGGCGCTGGTGGTTCTGGACCCGGCCCTGATGCTGGCGACGCACATGATCCCGTGCGAAGACGCCCATGCCCAAGAGCGGTCCATGCTGGGTCAGGTCTTGGCGCTGGTGCAGCCGCAGGATCTCTGGATCGCCGACCGCAACTTCTGCACGCTCGGATTCCTTCACGAGATCCAGCAACGTGGAGGGTTCTATGTCATCCGACATCATGCGGGAATGCCGCCGGTGTCCTCGGGAGACTTGCGACACATCGGCCGCAGCGATACTGGCGACGTCTTCGAGCAAGAGGTCACCTTCAAGACGCCTGATGGCGCGAAGTTCACCGTGCGTCGCATCGTGGTGAAACTCGACAAGCCGACACAGGACGGCGCTGGGGAGATCGCCATCCTGGCGAACGTACCCTGGCTCGATGCCGGGGCCATCACCATCGCCAACATCTACTTGAAGCGTTGGACCGTGGAGGGCGTGTTCCTCACGATGACCCAGATCCTCGACGGCGAGCAACCGGCGCTCTGCTACCCGAAGGCAGCACTCTTCACGTTCGCGGTGGCCCTCATGAGCTACAATCTGGCGTCGGCGGTGCGCGGAGCGCTTCGGGCGACGTTTGGCCACGAGAAGGTCGAACAGGAAGTCTCATGGTACTACGTCGCCAACGAGGTGCGTGTTACCCACGGAGGCATGGACGTCGCGATCGATGAGGAGGCTTGGGTGCCGTTCCAGTCCATGTCCGTCGGCGACCTTGCCGCGAGACTCAAGGAGTACGCGAGTCACGTCAAGATCGACGCGTTCAAGCGGGCCAAGCGCCGGCCCAAGAAACCCGCCACCGCCCGGACGAAGCACGCCGGCAAGACTCACGTCTCTACTGCTCGCCTCCTCACGCGCGGAGGCTACAAGACATAGACAGAGTGCCGCTACGACGATCTCGTAACCACCATATCGTTTCACCCCCTCGTCGTCGATGCTACGGCGGCCGCGTCGCGCGAGGCAAAACAGGCAGCTACAAGACAGCGCGACGGACGGGGCTGGGGGACGTGCGCTCACGGAATAACTCCGCGCACGGAGCTAGCTTAGGGCATACCTAATCAATGTAATCAATCTTATGACCCTGAAAGCCCTGGCTTCTTTACCCCAGAAGATCCACCCCGCGTTTTCGAGCGCCAGAGAGCGCGCGGTGCCGAGGATCGACATCGCCTTGCTCCCGACGGGGAGCATTGCCTTGT
>JBOHTC010000281.1:0-1181 GCA_050733495.1 Gemmatimonadaceae bacterium
CCACGACCGGAAGCGTGGCGTTCAACGGAGATCGCTCGACACAGGTTCTGTCGCCGGTGTCTGGGCCAGTCAGTCAGATTCTGGTTCCGCTTGGCGCCCGAGTTGGAAAGGGTACGCCCTTGGCAACCGTGTCGTCTCCCGATTTCGCGAATGCTGTCGCCGCGTTTCGCAAAGCGGAATCGTCGTACAGGTTGCTCGCCCGCGTAGCCGCGCTCGACGAGGAGCTTTTCAAGACCGATGCAATCGCGCACCGTGATGTCGAGCAGGCTGAGACGGACGCAGCAGGCGCTGCAGCCGATCGCGATGCCGCTCTACAGCAGATGCGCTCGCTCGGCGTCGATGAAGCGACGATCGCGGCGATTCAGGCAGGGAAGGCAGCAGGCCCAACCCAGGCGATCATCCGCTCGCCTATACCCGGCACTGTCGTGGAGAAGCTTATCAATCCCGGGCAGCTTCTTCAGGCGGGGACGACACCGACGTTCACGGTGGCGGACGTCGCATCGATGTGGGTCACGGCGAACGTCTTCGACGCCGATCTTCCATTCGCCCGCAAAGGTGAGCGCGCAACGATCACAACGGATGCTGGGCCTTATCCGGTTCCCGGCGTGGTCGACTACGTCGCGGAGCTCGTGGATCCCAACACGAAGGCGACGGCAGTGAGGGTGCTCGTTCCCAATCCTTCCGGCGTCCTGAAGCGCGACATGTTCGTCCGCGTCCAGATTCAGGGCGACGCGCAGCAATCCGGGTTTCTGGTGCCGACTTCGGCTGTGCTTCGCGACGAAGAGAATCTCCCCTTCGTATTCGTCGAGCTCCCGACCGGCGGGTTCAACCGCCGGCAGATAACACTCGGTCCTCGAGTCGGCGATGGATTTCAGGTCCTCTCCGGTCTCGTTGCGGGTGACAAGGTCGTCTCCGAGGGCGCGCTCTTCCTCCAGTTCGCGGAGAGTCAGTGAGCGCACCGGTCGAAGGCGGTCCGTCGGACGAGGACGAACCGAAAGGAAGCGGAGTTCATCGGATCGTCACGACAGCCCTCAATCAGCCGGTGCTCGTCGTGGTTCTTGCCGTCGCGCTTATGGGGGCTGGCATCTGGTCTCTCACGAGACTCCCAGTCGATGCCTATCCCGACATCTCTCCACCGCTGGTCGAGATCGTGACGCAATGGCCGGGGCACGCCGCCGAGG
>JBOHTC010000282.1:0-33818 GCA_050733495.1 Gemmatimonadaceae bacterium
CCTGTCGGAGATTCCCGCCGCGGCGCGCCGCGAGACCGAGCAGCTGCTGGCCTACGAGCCGGACAGCGCCGGCGGGCTGATGACGACGGAGTTCGTCTCCGTCTCGGAGGACACTCCCGTCGACGAAGCTCTCGCGGCCGTGCGGCGCATCGCGCGCTCGGAGCACCGCGAGGCGATGAACACCATCTACACGACGGATTCCGCGGGACGCCTCCAGGGCGTGATGTCGTTGCGCGAGCTGCTCGCCGCGCCGGAAGGCGGGAAGGTCTCGGACATCGCATGGGAAGAGGTGCAGATGGTCCCCGTGACTGCCGACCGCGAAGAAGTTGCGCGACTCACGCGCGAGTACGATCTCGTCGCGGTGCCAGTCGTGGACGAGAACGGCATGATCCAGGGCGTGGTGACCGTCGACGACGTCATCGACGCGCTCGTCGAAGAGCACACGGAAGACGTCCAGCGCTTCGGCGGAATGGAAGCGCTCGACGAGCCGTACACACAGATCGGATTCTTCTCCATGATCAGAAAGCGAGCGCCCTGGCTGGCGGCTCTCTTTTTGAGCGAGATGCTCACGACAACTGCAATGGGGCACTTCCAGGGCGAACTGGCCAAGGCAGTCGTGCTCGCGCTGTTCATTCCGCTCATCATCAGCTCCGGCGGAAACTCGGGATCCCAGGCGACGTCGCTGATCATCCGCGCGCTCGCGCTACAGGAGCTGCGCCTCCGCGACTGGTGGAAGGTCATGCTGCGAGAGCTGCCGAGCGGCCTCATGCTCGGCGGGATTCTGGGGCTGATGGGCATCGCGCGAATTCTGATCTGGCAGCATCTGGGCATCATGTCGTATCCACACCCAAACCTGCTCGCGCTCACTATCGGCATCGCACTCATCGGCGTCGTCGCGTTCGGATCTCTGGCCGGCGCCATGCTCCCGTTCGTCCTCCAGCGACTCGGCTTCGACCCGGCGAGCGCATCAGCCCCCTTCGTCGCGACGCTCGTCGACGTTACCGGGCTCTCGATCTATTTCTACGTCGCGCTTCTTATTCTTCGCGGGACGCTGTTGTAGGTCTTGAGATTGTCCCGCTGGTTCGTCGGAGGGGTGGGGCGGAGGCGACGACGGGCGTCGCGCCGGTGTACGCGGAATGTGCACTCGCGCGATCAAGGCGCTGCGCTGGATACATCGGGCACCGCGACGGCGCTGCGAAGGGATCGTTAGCGGCGGCAGGTCGACGCCACGGAAAAGAGACCACGTGCCGACGGGCGCTCCACGATTGCATTTCGACTGGAGGGCGATGAATTACGATCGGGGACGCAGGAGATCTAAGCCGATCTAACGCGTGGTGCCGACAGCTGCAGCTGGATCAGTATCGCGAACGCCGCTCGCGCTGCCCGGTGGACGCCGCTGCGCTTTATCCGGGTACTGCACGCTCGACACGATCCCCTGCTCGAGCCACTCGTGCTCACCACGCAGCACCTCCATCGCGAGCTTATACAGCGCCCCGTCGTTCGGACCGAAGAGCTGGTCGAAGTGTAGCCTGATCCGCTCGCGAGCCTCGATGCAGAACACGTCGGCGAGCTTCACGGCTTCAGCGTTCCCCTGCTTCGACAACATCTGCGCCCTCGAACACGCGGCCGACATAGCGAACAGCTCGGCACCGATATCCACGGCTCGGAACAATACCATCTGCCGGCGCTCGAGCTTCGGTCCGAACCGCACCATCGCGTGAAAGATCGATCGTCCCAAATGACGAGTCGTGCGCTCGACGTATCGGACGTGGTGCGCGAGCTTGCCAAATTCGCCGTAACGGTTGAACCGCGCCGTGTTCAGCCAGCGCGTCGGATACCAGGTCAGATAAAAGGGCGTCGCGTTCACCATTGCCGAGAGCTTCTGCTTGAGCGAGGACTCGGGGTTTACGATGTTGAACGCGAGCTTGAAGTGGTAATCGACGGCCTCGCGCGCAATAAACAGCCGCATGATCTCCGAGGATCCCTCGAAGATGAGATTGATGCGGAAATCACGCATTGCTCTCTCGACGGGTACGCCTGGCTCGCCGCGACTTCTCAGAGAATCGGCGGTCTCGTAGCCTCGACCACCGCGGATCTGCACGGTGTCGTCGACGATCCGCCATCCGGCTTCAGTATTGAACAGCTTTGCGATCGCCGCTTCGAGTCGGATGTCGTAGCCGCCCCGCTCGTATAGCGCGGCTGAAAGCTCGGCGACTGCTTCCATCGCGAAAGTGTAGGCGGCCATGCGCGCGATCTTCTGCGCAACCGCTTCGTGTTTGCCGATCGGCTGTCCCCATTGTACTCGCTCGTTCCCCCACTTTCGAACGATGGAGATCATCTGCTTGCCCGCGCCCGCGCAGCCGGCCGGAATAGTGAGACGTCCGGTGTTGAGAGTGATCAGCGCGAGTTTTAGTCCCTTGCCTTCCTCCCAGAGAATATTCTCGCGCGGCACCTTCACGTTGTTGAAGCGGATGACGCCGTTCTCGATCGCCTTTAGTCCCATGAATCGGAGTCGATGGACGACTTCGACGCCCGGCATCGACGCCTCGACGATGAAAGCCGTGATCTGCTTGACCGGCTTCCCGTTGATCACCTTCTCCGGCGTTCTCGCCATCACGACGAACAGCTCGGCGCGTGTTCCGTTGGTGCACCAAAGTTTTTCACCATTGACGACGAAATACTTTCCGTCCGCGGTTGGCGTCGCCGTGCAACGCATGTTCGCGGGATCCGATCCGGCATCGACCTCCGTCAGAGCGAAAGCGGAGATCGCTCCCTTGGCGAGTCGCGGAAAATATTTTCGCTTCTGCTCTTCCGTGCCGAAAAGCTTGAGCGGTTGCGGCACTCCGATCGACTGATGGGCGGAGAGCATCGCTGTAAGCGATCCGTCCTTGGACGTAACCATCTCGATTGCCCGGATGTAGCTCAGTTGCGAGAGGCCAAGTCCGCCGTACTCCTTCGGGATCTTGATTCCGAACGCGCCCATGTCGCGGAGCTCCTGGACGAGCGGTTCGGAGATCTCACCTGTGCGATCGATCTCATCCGAATCAACGCGCTCCATGAACGCGCGCAGCTTATCCATGAACGGCTTCGCCCGCGCTTCCTCGGCTGCGTCTGACGGCGGATGCGGATGAATCAGGTCGAGCCGGAACCGTCCAAGAAATAATTCGCGAACGAAGCTCGGGTGCTCCCACTCCGTTTCGCGCGCGCGCTCCGCGACGTCGCGCGCTTCCTTTTCAGTCGCGGTTCCTACGGAGATGTCGCTCATGTGCGTTTCAGGAAGATAACCAGTCCACCGATGGAAATTGCTGCGAACGAGAACCACTGGATTGCGTAATTCCGGTGCGGTCCTTCATCTAGCGGCGTGGGCTCGACGCGCGGCGGTGCATTCCCCGTGCGACCCGAATCGGTCACCACGACGTAGTAGTTCGCGATCGGATACGGAAAGAGGTTGAGCAGATCTGGTCGGTACAACCTCCTCATCGACCTCGGCCGTGCGCGATTCAGGGAATCGAACGGCCCCTGCGTCGGAAAAACATCGACGAAGCCATTCGCGTCGACACTATCGCCTTCGCGCCATCGCTTCGTGTCGACAGTGACGCCGTCTGGTGAATAAACCCATCCGCGGTTCACGAGTACCGCGGTATCGGTTCCCTCGCGCCGGACGGGGGTGATGAAGTTGACGCCAGGCGAGCCCTCACGCACGCGCAATGTGAGCACGACCTCGTTGGAGTAATCGTACGCGCCGCGAATGCGAACGCGTCTGAAGTGGGACGCCGATGTGTCGGCTGGAAGTGAATCGAGCGGAACTTCGGGAGCGTCGCGACGCGATGCGACGATCGCATTCGCCGCGCGCCGCGTGGAAAGTCGCCGGAGCTGCCAGAAGCCGAGTGAAATCGACAACGCCGCGAAGGCGACGGCGCCAATGCTCAAGATCCATTTCCGGAGTGTCACTCCGGAAATATCGCCAATCGCTGTCCGCGCCGGTCAGCTCGCTAAAAGAGCGACATCTGCTCGCCGAGTAGATCCGGATCGACCGGCGTTTGTCCGAGTCTGTACTGAAAGTCACGCGCCGTCGCCGGACTATGCCCCGAGAAATGGTTCGCCACGTACCCGAAGACGTGCGAGACCTTGTCCGCCATTCCCTCGATCGCATCGCTCCACATCTCCACTTCACCCGAGCGATCGACCTGCACCCGCGAATAGTCGACGAGATCTCGGTTCGGTCCCATCCACCGTATATAAGCGAAATCTGCCGTAGGCCGCGCCGCGAGACCGAGCATCAGTTTGCGCGGAATCCACCGCCCGTCCACGAGCGCAAGCGCGATGTTGTGCTCCGAGAGCAGAGCGAGCACGCCGTCGGTGATCCAGCCCCGATGCCTGAATTCGATCGCGATCCGCAAATCCTTCGGTACTCTGCTGATGAAATCGACGAGCGCCGGCAGCTCACCCGGCTGAAAATCGGGACCAGTCTGAACGAGAATCGGCCCGAGCTTATCGCCAAGCTCGCGAGCTCGCTCGAAGAAGGCTTCCGAGGCGCCCGTCTCATCGCGAAGCCGATGCTCGTGCGTTATCTCCTGCGGGAGCTTGAGCGAGAAGACGAATCCCTTCGGCGTGCGGTCGATCCAGCTTCGTATGGTCGTAGCCGCGGGCGACGCGTAGAAGGTGGAATCGACTTCGACGGAGTCGAACGCGCGGGCGTAGACGGTGAGAAAATCGGAGGGCCGCGTCGCGGCCGGATAAAATGGCCCAACCCAGGCGTCGTAATTCCAGCCCTGTGTGCCGATGCGAATCTCGGTGGCCATGGCTTCCAATCGGAAGCCGCGGGGCCGGGATGTCAAGCTATCGCTTCAGCGATAGGTCTCAAAGAACCCCAACCCCGTTCCCGCGAGCGGCACACCGTCGACTCGGCCGAAGATTCGAGCGGTTCCCTTCATCTGGACGAAGTACGGATGCTCTTTCTCACTTCCCAGCGGATCTCCGCGCTCGGTGGAATTGGGACGAGTGTCGGTAGCGATCGCGTCGTCGATTGCGATGTCGACGCGAAGGGTGTCGTCACCACGGATGTCACTGAACGACGCGCGCGATGGAACTCGAAGGGTGATCGCGCCCGCGCGAACGGTGCGATTGTCCTCGTACGAGATGAGCTTCGGTCTAAACACCGCTCGGAATCCGAGGGAATCGACGAGATAGACCAGGACGGGCGGAATCGACGCGCTGGTGTCCGGTGGATAGACCCTCCCGTAAAGGAAGGTGTACTGTCCCGCCCGCGACGCGCCCCAGTCCCAGGTCACGCCGCGCCAGACGCCCCAGTTGTGATCGTGGTAAGACTGCGCATCCGTGAGAGTCTCACACCTCCCGTCGACGCACAGCTCGCCGGAAGCAGATGCACGAAGGGCTGGCACTGTGTATCCCGAGACGAATCCAGCCGATCCCATCGCGACACCGGGGAAATACGCGTACGGCGCGGGATGAACCGTCAGAGCAATACGAATTCCGGGTACGCTCGCGGTTACCTGATAGTCGCCGTTCGGCAACACCGTCACGCGCGAATTGCCCATAACGAGATTCGCGTCGCTCGTCGAGAAGCGCACGCGCGAGCGGTCCACGGTCTCGCCGAAGCGGCGCGTCGTTCCTCCGTCGGTGCGCAGCGTGATGCCGATCTTGCCGCCCCAGTCCTTGCCGGTGACGTCGCCACCCACAATGAAGGAGATGAAAGCCCACCGCTTCCCCCCTTGCGACACCACGTTGAAGTAGTGCCACTCGGCCCACGTCTGCCTGTTCGCCACGCTGTCGCCCGGCACATGAAAATGATCGATCTCGTTGCGGAGCTCCGCCAACGTCGGAGAGATCCACCGCCGGTCGCCGTCGTCGTCAGCCCACACACCTTGGGCGATTTCCGGCGCGGCTCCAACCGCACGCGTTGCAGACGGGATCTCGCCGCTGGCGTGAACCGCGTACTCGCGACCATCCATCGTGCGGAGGTAGAGCAGCCTTCCCTCTATCTGCGGAGCAACCGCCGCGATCTCGCGAGCATACCGGGGCGATGCGAAAATCTGACGGTAGAGAAACGAAGCGTGATCGATCGAGAAAAAGAGGCCACCGATTCCTCCGGTCTTCATAACCTCTACGTCGAGGCCCTCTGGCAATACCGTTATCGTGCCGCCCCCGACCAGTTTCTCATTTCGCGCCTGCGACAACATCGCTTCGCCGATCGACAGCAGCACGATCATCACTGCCACGCCGATTCCATAACCGAAAAACAAAAGAACCGACCGCCACGGCCGATACGTGATGTTACGGAGCGCGAGCCGAGCGATCATCCTTCGACTATCCGGCCATCGCGCATGTGGACCTTGCGCCGAGCTGCGTTCGCCAGATCCTCGTCGTGCGTGACGACGACGATGGTCGTACCGTCGGCATTCAATCGCTGAAAGAGGGAGATGATCTCGGTACCCGTGCGCGCATCGAGCTCACCGGTAGGCTCGTCCGCGAGAAGGAGCGCCGGACGATTCGCGAGCGCACGAGCTATCGCGACGCGCTGCTGCTCACCACCTGAGAGTTCCGACGGACGGTGACGCTGGCGAGCAGTTAGCCCGACGTAAGCAAGGAGCTCTGATGCCCGCGCTCGTCTTTCTTCCGTCCGCATCCTAGCTTCGGCCATCGGCAGCTCGACGTTTTCGACCGCCGACAGCACCGGCATTAGATAAAACCGCTGGAAAACGAAGCCAATGTTGTGAAGCCTGAACGACGTCGCCTCACGATCGCTCATCGCATCGACGCGCTTGCCAGCGATCGACACAGTACCAGACGTCGGATGGTCGATCACTCCGACGAGATTGAGCAAAGTGGACTTCCCGCATCCAGATGGCCCAACGATCGCCACGTAGTCGCCACGCTCCACGTCCAGTGACACTCCCTGAAGCGCGTGCACCCGCTCGGCTCCCAGCGCATAGTCGCGATGGACGTCGCGGAGCGAGACGATGGACCGCGCCGGGCCGACGTGCGTAATGGAGCTCGGCGCCGACTGACCCACTGCATCCGGTCTGGCGCGCACGCTCACGCGATCGCTTCCCGTCGCAGGGATTCAGCGATCGGTAGCGATGCCGCGCGCCACGCCGGATAAATCCCAGCGCCAATTCCACTGGCGACGAGAAGCGCGATTGCCGACCACGCCGCGCGTGGCTGGAAGAGAAAGAAATCAATTGCCATCGGCAGACCCGGAAAGGCTGACAGAATGGAGTTGAGGTAGCGGGCAGTGACCATTCCGAGTCCGAGCCCGATGATCGCGCCAGCCAGAGATATCGCGACGCCCTCGAGCACCACCTGCTGGACGACGTGTGCGCGCGAGACACCAATCGCGCGCATAACTGCGATCTCGCCCGCACGCTCGTTCACCGAGACCGTCACCAGCGTCGCGACGAGGAGAAATCCAACGAACAAGCTGACCGCGCCAAGTATGAACGCGAGCTGCCGAAAGTAACTGAGTCGTTGATCGACCTGGGCGATGGCCGTGGCGACCGAGATCGCGGACACGGAGGGAATTCGCGACTCGATCCAGATCCGAACGCTGTCCGGATTAGCTCCTTTTCGCACACGGATCATGAAGAGCGAAGCATGATCGCGGCGCGCTTGTCCTCCCATTGCTTCCAGCGTTTCTCGCCGGACCGCGGCTCCCGCCTGATCCACTGCGCCGTAGATGAAACGCACCTTCCCTCTCAGCACGAGTTTTCGCTGGCCGGAGTAAGTACGCGTCTGCGGGTCGTAGCCGGTCGCCACAGTCAACGTGTCCCCGAACCGGGCGCCGAGTTTCTCGAGGAGAAATTCATTCGCGACAATCGCATCGGCGGTCGCGACGTCCGTGCCGGCAAGCAGCTCGTAGTCGCCCTGAACTGTCGGATCGATTCCGAGCACAGCGGCACTCACATCTCGACCGCCGCCGGTAAAGTGAATGGAGCCGCCAAGGATTGGACTGATCTCGCGAACATCGGGATTCGACCTGAGCGCACTCGTGATCGCGGCTACGCCGGGAATCGTGGCGTCGGTATCGAACGGTAGGGTTCCCTTTGGAGTCAGCCTGATGTCAAAACCTCGCGCCAACAGAAGCTCGCGGAATGACTCACGCATGCCCGTTGCGAGCATCACCATGTCGAGCAGCATCGCCGCGGCAATGGCGACTCCGAGCACCGCCAGCATCGTGCGCGCCCGGTGCCGGATGAGCGACGCCTGTACGAGGGTGGCTCTCACTCAGCGGCCGAAGAGCGCCAACGGCGGAGTTCGCACGAGTCGAAGCGAAGCGACCACACCCGCGACAATGCCAAGCGCGAGCGACAGCGACACGGCGAACGCGATTATCGATGGGGTGATGATGGAAAACCAAAGCGGCGTGTCGTACACGGCCTGGTAGTGCCAATTCACGAACAGCGATACCAACCACCCGATCACGACTCCGAGTAGGCTGCCGAGCACGGATACCACGGCAGCCTCGATGATGATCGACCGAAGCACTGACGATCTCGAGACTCCCATCAACCTGAGCGCCGCGATGTCGCGCCGGCGCTCCTCTACCTTGAGCACCATGATGCAGAGCAGAAACACCGAGCTCGCGACGATCGTGATCACCCCAATCGCTCGGTGAAAGCGGCTCACCACCTGGAAAGTCCGGGAAGTCTCCACAGCGATATCCCGCGACCGGTAGGCCCTGAATCCGAACGCGACGTGATTGATGCGGTCGAGCGTTCGCTGAATATCTGCCGACGGTGTGGTGGCGATGGCGAATCGATCCACGCGGTCTCCATATCCGGAAATGCGCTGCAGCTGGTCCAGGTGCAGCCGCGCGACCAAATCTCCGCGCGCGACCTCCGATGGATCTGCTCCGCGCTTTACTATCGCACCGACCGTCACCGTTTCTACTGGCGCCACGGGAACCGACCCGCTCGACACTCCGCCCGAAGAACCGGCGTTCGACACCGCTGGTCCCGCCGACAGGATGACTGGCTCGCCAATTTTTAGATTCGCACGCGAAGCAAAGGCTTCATCGACGGCGATTGTGCGCGGTGTTGTGTGAGGGACTGTCTGCGGCGATTGAAGTATCAGCGCAAGCGCGAAAAAGGAGAAATGCACTCTGCTACCGACAGCTCCCGCGAGTCGGAATCGGGGCGCCGTGTGGATCGACTTCGGGCTCGCCAATGGTCGCCGCCATTCTGTCCACCAGTTCGTCCGACGCCGCGTGCTCCAGTCGCTCGGCCTCGCCGTGTACCCGATCCCATGGATAGTCGAGCGCGAGAGACAAATACGCTTCTATCACGCGATGCCGTCGCAGCGTCCGCAGCGCCGCTCGGCGTCCGCTCTCGGTGAGCTTCACGCCGCGATAGCGCTCGTATGCGAGAAGCCCCTGGTCGGCGAGACGACGCACCATTCCGCTCACGGACGCGGGAGCGATCGCAAGACGCTGCGCGATCTCGTTGGTCGCGGCGGGCCCTGATCCTCTGCCGATCGTGTAAATCGCCTTCAGATAATCCTCGGCTGGAGCGGTGAGGGATTCGGAACGCGTTGCTTCGTCTCTCGAAGGAGTCATGACGTTGGCCGGGAACGCTGTGGAGTCGACGGCAAGCTCGCGCGCACCATGAGCACTGGCAGCATGGAGATGTGTCTCAGCTCACTCGCTACGCTTCCGCGCAGAACATCGGAAAGGCCGCGGTGACCGTGCGTCGCCATCGCAATCAGGTCGCACTTCTCACGCTCGCCGCACGCAGCTATCTCCTTCGCCGGATCACCGCCCGCGAGAATCGCCTCGGCTTGGAATCCGTCGCGCTCCAGTGAGTTGGCGATGGCTTCGATGTACTCGCGGTCGCTCTTCATCTCCTCGGACTCACGAAGGTCCAACGCCCTGATGTTCCGCGCGGCCCAGCCATCCGCGACATGGATCAGAACGATCGACGCGCCATTGCACGAGCGCGCCAGCTTACGGACGTGATCGAGAATCACATCGTCATACGCAGAGTGCTCGACCGGAACCAGGATGCGCTGGTACATCAGCTCACCGACCCGTGGAATATCTGAACCAACAACCAAATGTTGAGCGCCGCGATGATGAACGCAACGGCGTACGCCGTCACCTTGAGCCACCGCGGATTCACGAGCTCGCCCATCTTCAGTTTATCCGACGTGAACGACACCAGCGGAAACACCGCGAAGGAAAGCTGCATGCTCAGAATCACCTGGCTTAACACCAGCAGCCTGGCGGTGCCGGTTTCGCCGTAGAGTATCGCCACGATCACCGCGGGGATGATGGCGATTCCGCGGGTGATGAGCCTCCGGAGCCACGGACGCAGCCGGATGTTGAGAAATCCTTCCATGACGATCTGTCCGGCCAAGGTGCCGGTGAGCGTGGAATTCTGTCCCGAAGCGAGGAGAGCGCACGCAAATACAACGCTCGCGCCCCCACCAAGGAGTGGCGTAAGCAGCTTGAACGCGTCCTGGATCTCGGCCACCCCGGTGTGTCCCGTCCTGTGAAAAGTCGCCGCGGCGATGATGAGGATCGCCGCGTTGATGAAGAGCGCGAAGCTGAGCGCTATAGTCGAGTCGATGAACGCGAAACGCACGGCTTCGCGCCTTCCGTCGACGGTCTCCTCGTATTGTCTTGTCTGCACGATCGACGAATGCAGGTAAAGGTTGTGCGGCATCACGGTCGCGCCAAGTATGCCTATCGCGATGTAGAGCATCGACGGGTCACTCACGATCCTGCCCGACGGAATGAAGCCGCGCATGACGTCGACGAGCGGCGGTTTCGAGAGGATGATCTCGAACAGAAAGCACGCGCCGACCGTGGCGATTAGCGTGATGACGAGCGCCTCGAGCAGGCGAAAGCCTTTGTTCTGGAGATAGAGGACGATCAGAACATCGAGCGCGGTGATGACGATCCCGATAGCGACCGGGATGTGGAATAGCAGGTTGAGCGCAATAGCGGATCCGATGACTTCAGCGAGATCGCATGCGGCAATGGCTATCTCGCACGCGATCCACAGCAGAAATCCGATCGGCTTCGAGTAATTGTCGCGACATGCCTGAGCAAGGTCGCGGCCCGTAACAATCCCGAGCTTCGACGCGAGTCCCTGCAGCAGGATCGCCATTAGGTTCGACGCGAGTATGACGCTGAGTAGCGTGTAACCGAACCTGGATCCGCCGGCGAGATCGGTCGCCCAGTTGCCAGGGTCCATGTATCCGACGGCCACGAGGTAACCCGGCCCCGCAAATGCGCCAATCTTCCTCCACCATCCTTTTCCGACGACGGGGACGGTTCGATAAACTTCGACGAGCGACGGCGTTGCGCGTGCGCTCCGCCATCCCGGGGTCGCGGGCGGCGGAGTCAACGCGTTGCCCGCGTCGGCGGGAGTTGGGTTGGATTTGGGGTTTAGGCGAGTTGCCAAGTGAATTCCGATCGAATCGTGTGCGCGATGAAAGAAGTTAGTATGTCCTAACTTTTGTCGCAACTGTAATTCGCACTGGTGTCAGGCGGGATTCACCTTTGTGCAGAGGCCATTCGCGCTGAATGAGAGAGCGATCGACTTCTTTACACTGTAGTTTCCCGGGCAGCTTTAGTTTGCCTCGTTCAACCACGAATCGACGAGACCACCAATCAATGTTTACCTGGCCTTACATACATATTCTGATCAATCACTTTCCCGTGGTGCTGAGCATCTCCGGTTTAGTGGTCGCGATTCTGGCGGTGATATTCCGACGCCGCGGCTTGTGGCTCACGGCCATGGGCGCTCTCACGGCGGCAGGGATCGTTGTCTATCCCGTTTACTTCACCGGCGATCACGCCGACCACGCGCTCCGCGATCCATGGTACATCAAACACGGGGTGATCGACGCGCACGATGCCGCGGCGGGTTGGGCGCTGTGGGTGATTTTGATCGTCGGCGTGTTTGCCGCCTATTCGTGGTGGAGATCGCTCAAGAGATCCGGTGAGCCGCTCCCGGGTTGGATGCGGACGGGCGTCGTCATCGGTGCAGTGATGGCGGCGAGCACCGTCGCCCGAGCAGCATACCTCGGCGGCAAAATAATTCACGAGTCACCGGTGCTCGAGCTCCAACAGCCGCCCGCGGGTCTTCCGCCAGGAGTCGCCGCGGAGCCGGAAGGACCCGGACAACACTAACCGCGCGATTCGAAGAAACCCGGCACTGCTGAGCGGATTTGCCGAAGGTCTCTGAGGATTCAATTAAGCAACGTCAGTAGTTGCGCCAGAATCCGTTCGGTCATTCCCCAGATCACGTGGCCCTCATGATGAAACCCGCGGCGATTCATCTCGATTCCACGCGCACTGACGGGCGTGTCGCGCCACGATCCCGTATCCTTTAGCGATTCGAGCGGAACCCAAAAGGCCGACGCGACTTCGCCGCTCAGCAGAAATTGGTCTACTCGATCCACGAGTACGACGTACGGCCGCACGATGATGTCGGGAAGCCTCACAGTCTGCGGGCGAAAGTCGTCGAGCGTCCCGATGATCGCACCGCGCTCAAGATCGAGACCGATTTCCTCGCGCGTCTCCCTTATCACGGTTTCGGCGAGACTCGCGTCGCCCGTCTCCTCCCGCCCACCAGGAAAAGCGACCTGACCACTCCACGGATCTCCGGGATACTCCGCGCGCTTGATGAAGAGAAGCTCCGGCGCGGCACCCAACCCGGGCCGAAAGATTAACGCGACCGCGGCTCGACGAGCGTGTTCGTCTTTGTTCAAAGCAACCGATGTATGCGATTCGAGCGCGGCCCGGAGCTTCGCGATGTCCGGCTGAGCGAGAAGCATGGTGATATCCCGATCTTCAGTCACTTCACCACGATGTCGCGTTACGAAGGAAGAACTTCACTGTTTCCTGGACGACCGTCTTCAGCACGGGCGGAATTTCCGTGAGCGGATGCCTCGCGCCAAACGCGTGATTTGCGCCTTCGATAAGCCTGAGCGTGCTAATCCCCGAGGACCGCTCGTGAAGACGTTCTGCATCCGCGCTAGGTACGGTCTCGTCGGCGGTACCGTGGATGATCAGCCATGGCATTTTTATTTTTTCCGCGGCCGCCGAGATGTTCAGCTTCGTGGCGCCGTGGATCTCGACGTCCTCGAGCAAATCCGTGTCGAGGCGCATCACCTGGCCCGTTCGCGAGTTGGTGACCTCGCTGTACCCGCGGCGTCGCCAGATCAATGCCTCCTCCGGCGTCCACCAGTTCGTGCGGCCGATCGCCGCCCACGTGACCAGAGAGCTCACCTCTGACGCATGACTCGCGGCGTAAAGTATCGCCATCGCACCGCCACGCGAATGACCGAAGAGCCCGTACCTTCCTTCGATGAATTTCATCCGGCGTGCGTAGTCGACGACGTTCTCGATGTCTTCCTGCTCCCTCGAGAAAGTGTTGCCGGCAAACGCACCGGTCTCCGTGAAGGACTCTCGATCGGGCCCGATCCCGCTTCCCGAGAAATCAAAAGTGATTGCCGTGAGTCCCTGCTCCGACAACGATCGCGCGAGGTACGGAAAGAATGCCCAGTGGGCGAATCCCTTGAACCCGTGACACACGACGACGGTGCCGAGGCGAGGGTCTGCCTTGTACAGATCTCCTCGAATGAAGAGACCGTCCGCGCATGGAATGTCGAAAGTCTCGGCGCCCCTCGCATCGATGGCAGTCATCCTTCGACCTCTCCGTTGATGTCCGCCCATCCCTGAAACCCACGCGCCATCGACGCGACGTTCTCGTAACCCATCTGCTTCATGGTCAGGGCCGCGAGAGCCGACCTGTTTCCGCGCGCGCAATAAATCACAACCTTCTCACCGCGGTCGATCATTGCCTCGATTTTGGTCTCCAGGTTTCCGCGCGGAAGATGTACCGCGTGCGGCAGGCGGCCGAGATTCCATTCGTTCGGCTCCCTGACATCCAGATAGACGACTGCTTCGCCGCGCGCCTGCATCTCGCGGACCTGTTCTGGAGTTACTTCCTCGATTTGTTGCCGCGCCTCTTCAACTAGATCGTGCCCGCTCTTGTTCAGCATCGCCCTCGACTCAGGATGTATATGATGTCACGGTGAGCGTGCGCGTTCCGGTATCGAGTCTCCCCATCGCGCCCAGAGGTATCGTCCATTGTTCGCCGATGTGTCCGACCGGAATCCCGGCGAGGCATGGCACGCCAAGCTCGTGGGCGAGCTCGCCGAGTACGTCGTCGAACGAGCGTTCGCCAGCGGGACCTTCACCGCAGCCCTTGCAATTGCCGAAGACGATCGCTTTACAGCCGTTGAGCGCACCGGACAGCTTGAGCTGCTGCAGCATCCTGTCGATTCGATACACCGGCTCGTTGACGTCTTCGAGTATGAGGATGCCATCGGACAAGTCGGGCATGTACGGTGTCCCGCAAAGCGCTGACATCACCGCGAGATTGCCTCCCACGAGTCTCCCGTCCGCTGCGCCTGCGTTGAGCTCGCGTGCGTTGCTCGCGACGCCACACGAATCCGTCTGTCGCACGACGGCGCGCTGAAACGAATCGCGCGAGAAATCGGTTAGAATCTCTCGCGCGGTCGGACCGTGGAACGTGATCAGCCTGCACTTCCTCTGCACGGCGGCGTGAAGCGCCGTGATGTCGGAGTAGCCGATGATGCATTTCGGAGTACGCGAAAGCGCGTCGTAGTCGATGCCTGGAAGAATTCGCACCATCCCATAGCCGCCGCGCAAACACCATATCGCATCGATCTTGGGATCGCGAAGCGCGCGGTTGATGTCGTTCAGCCGATCACGATCGTGTCCCGCGAGATATCCGACGCGATCCTGCGCGCGTGGACCGACGATGGGCTCCCATCCCATCGTGCGGGCGTTTTCCTGGGCGCGCGGCAGTTCTTCCGGATTCTGAAGCGCGCCTGCGGGCGCAACGAGTGCGACGAGTGCGCCGGATTTGAGCGGTTTCGCGGCGCGAAAGTGCTTCACTGCCACTGAACTTTTTCTTCGTGGCGCGGATTACGCAGTGAATCTGCCGCTTGCATGTTTCTAATATGGCACATGCGTTGCTTTTTTCGCGCCTGGTCACAAACAACTCCGGAGGGTAGCACAATGGCGGGTACGGAAGAGAAGTTTGGTGCTAAGGACAAGGGCGGTGGCGGGTCCGGTGGCGGCGGTTCTTCTGGCGGCGGTGGCGGACGCGGTGGATCCTCCGGAGGAGGTGGCGGCGGTCAGGGCGGCGGCGGCCAAGGCGGCGGCGGTCAGGGCGGCGGTGGTGGTAATCGCGGCGGCGGCGGTCAGGGCGGAGGACAAGGCGGTGGTGGCGGACGCCCGGGCGGCGGTGGCGGAATGGGTGGCGGCGGACAAGGTGGAGGCGGGGGCGGTGGACGTCCCGGCGGTGGTGGACAAGGCGGTGGTGGACAAGGCGGGGGAGGAGGAGGCGGTCGCCCTGGTGGTGGTGGACAGGGTGGCGGCGGCGGAATGGGCGGAGGGGGGGGTTCCTCAGGCGGCGGTGGTGGCCGGCCTGGCGGAGGTGGAGGCGGCGGAGGCCGCTAACCCTTTCTTCTAGAGCGGGGCGTCGCGCGTTAGCGGCGCCCCGCTTTTTTTATCAATGCATCACTTCCGCATCTTTCTGCTGTCGCTGCCGTGGATCGTGCCGCCGCTCATCACCTACATGCGGCTGCGTCGATCGCACTCTCTCGCCGACGAAAGCGATGCCACTCCCGCGAACGCGCCGCTCGTCTCCGTGATCATCCCAGCCCGAAACGAAGCGCGCAACATCGAGAGATGCCTTTCGTCGATTCTCACGACGACGTACCCGAATCTCGAGGCGATCGTCGTCGACGATGCATCCAGCGACGGCACCGGAGATGTCGCGCGGACAATTGTCGCGACCGATCAACGCGCGCGCGTGGTCATCAGCGCTCCCCTCCCCGACGGCTGGTTCGGAAAACAATGGGCGTGCGCGACGGGCGCAAAGATCGCCCGCGGCGAAATCCTTCAGTTCACAGATGCCGACACTGTGCACAGCCCCGACCTCCTAACTCGATCGGTCAATGCGATTCGCCGCACCGACGCCGATCTCTTCTCCGTCGCCGGCCGCCAGGAGCTCGGCGGATTCTGGGAACGCGTCATCCAGCCGCAGATCTTCACGATACTCTCGATGCGCTACGGTGGAACGGAATCGGTCAACGAATCTCCGCGCGTAAGCGACAAGATCGCGAACGGTCAGTGCATCTTCGTCCGCCGCGCGGCATACGATGCGATCGGCGGACATGCCAGCGTGCGTACGTCGGTCGCCGAAGATCTGATGCTGGCCCAGAAGTTTTTTGCGACGCGAAAGAGAGTGGTCCTCATGCTCGGCGTCGACCAGCTCTCGACGCGCATGTACGCTTCGCTCGGCGAGATCATAGCAGGCTGGCGGAAGAACGTCTTCGCCGGCGGATTGGACTCTGTTCCGTTCGGCCACATTGGGAGAACATTGTTTCCGTTGGCGTTGCTCCTGCCGCCGGTCATGGAGCTGGTGCCGATACTCACGCTGATACTCGGACTCTTTGCGACTGTCACTCCGGCGATAATGTTTTGGGCGTCGATCTGCGTGGCTGCGACGCTTGCGTGGTGGCTCGTCGTCTATCTGACAGTCGGCGAGAATCCCGTCTATGCGCTCGTCTACCCGCTGGGCGCCGTTCTACTTCTCTACATCTTCGTCAGCGCGGTGATTCGCGGACGGCGAGTGAGCTGGAAGGGCCGGACGTACATCTCGAGCTAGTTAGCTGCCGAAGCCATGCGCGGCTATCGCGGAGATTCGCGTCGGCCAGTCCTCAAATGATGCATAGGCAGCACGGCCTCGCAGCTACGCTCGACTTGTGTCGACCCTCGAGCGCGCCACGGCCCTCCTCACCAACGCCTGCTCCTCCGACGGTGTTCGTGCGATTCTGGCCGAGCTCGGTTTCGCTGCACCGCTCGCGATGGATCAGGAGACTCGGCTTGCGCTCGGACTTCCGGACGTCGTTCGAGGCGCGCACATCGCCAAAGGAGTGGGCGCTCTCCGCGCACTGACGCTCAAGCTCGACGCAAATGCGGACGCGCGGAAAAGCCTCTCGGGGGTCGCGAGTGCACTCGCTCGCAGCGCGCCGCAGCTCCTCTGGCTCGTTCTATCCACCCAAGTCGAGTGCGATGACGTGGCGATTGTTTGCTGGACCTCCACGCAGTCGCGACCTCGCGTGGTCTCGCTCGTTTGCAATCGGTCGCGGGTATTCGAGAGCGATGCCGAGACGTTCTGCGCGCTTGCTTCGGCACACTCGGATTCTGATCTCCTTACGCATTCCCGCTGGCTCGATATCCTCGGCCGCGAAGCGATCACCAGACGGTTCTTTCGCGCACTGCAGACCTCGGTTCGCGAGTTGGCCACCTCTCTCACCGGAAGGATCACCCACAGCGAGCGCAACGAGCTCGCGCTGCTCCACATCTCGCGATTGATTTTCCTATCGTTCCTGGAGACCAAGGGTTGGCTCGACGGCGATTTTGGATTTCTAAGTAATGGCTTCTCTCGCTGTATTGCGTCCGGCGGAAGCTATCAGAGGAAAGTCCTCGACCCGCTCTTCTTCGGGACCCTGAATACTCCGGCCCGATCCCGCTCCCGCCGCGCGAAAAGCTTCGGTCGGATTCCCTTTCTGAATGGCGGTCTATTCGCCCGTTCCCATCTGGAAAAGCGCCGCCGAAACTGCGTCTTCAGCGACGAGTCATTCGGCAATGCCTACGGTTCCCTACTCTCCAGATATCGCTTTAGCCCGCGCGAGGACTCAGCCGTTTGGTCGGAAGCGTCCATCGACCCCGAGATGCTCGGCAAGGCATTCGAAGCGTTGATGGCCGCCGACGAGAGGAAGGCGAGCGGCGCGTTTTTCACCCCGCAGGCGCTAGTTGAGGAAGTTGTGAGCCACGCACTGGGAGAAACATCTCAAAGCCTGTGCCTTGATGATTTGCGCGGAATTCGCGTTCTCGACCCCGCGTGCGGGTCCGGTGCATTCCTCGTCCACCTGCTCGAGCGCATCGCCACACTGCGCGTGCACGCGGGAGATACGGCCTCCATCGCCGACATCAGACGAAGCGTCCTCACGGCTTCGATCTTCGGCGTGGACTCGAACCCCATCGCAGTCTGGCTCTGCGAGCTGAGGCTCTGGCTGTCCATCGTGATCGAGAGCGCGAATGGCGATCCCATGAGTGTCGTGCCCCTTCCGAATCTGGATCGCCACATACGCGTCGGTGACTCTCTCGCCGGTGGTGCATTCGTCGACGCGACAGCGTTACCCAAAGCGAACGCGCTCGCTTCTTTGCGCTCCCGCTATATGCGCGCGTCAGGGCCGCGCAAGAAATCCCTCTCACGGGCAATGGACAGAGCCGAACGATCGGCAGCGATCGAGGTGCTACGTCGCGAGCGCGTTCGATTCACGAACGTGCGAAAGGAGTTGCTCATCGTGGCGCGCGCTCCTGATCTGTTCGGCGAGCGGCATCGACCAGCCAAGGCGATCCGAGCGCGGATGATGACTGTTCGGGCCGAACTCAAAGATCTCTCCAGGCGAGAGAAGTCGGTGCGCGAAGGCTGCGCACTGCCCTTCTCGTTTGCCGCTCACTTCTCGGACGTCGCCGCTGCCGGCGGTTTCAGCTTGATCGTGGGAAATCCACCGTGGGTGCGTCTGCACGAGATCGCGGAATCTTCGCGCGCCGGATTTCGTCGCAGCTTCGCCGTCTACCGAAATGCAGCCTGGCAGAGCGGCGCCGAAATGGCTGGCGCGGGCCACGGCTTCGCCGCGCAGGTGGACATGTCCGCGCTTTTCGTCGAGAGGACGTGCGAGCTGCTCCGCCCCGGAGCCACGATGGCGCTCCTGCTCCCATCCAAGCTCTGGCGTTCGTTAGCCGGTGGCGGCGTGAGGCAACTGCTGCAAGACCGAACAGACATTCTCGCGCTCGAGGACCTGACGGAGTCGACTTCGCAGTTCGAAGCGGCCGTATACCCGTCGCTGCTCGTCGCGCGCAAGAGAAAGCCACGACAGGCGATCTCCACTCCTCAACGTCTCGACCAAAACGACGCGTCTCCATGCCTCATGGCGGCGGTTCGGTTTCCAGATCGCATCGTCAAATGGCGCTGCGCTCCGGAGGCGCTGCCGCTCGACGCCACACCCGGAAGTCCCTGGATACTTCTCCCGCCCGCGGTCCGCGACGCATTCGAGCTGCTGCGCGAGCGCGGCGATCCCTTCGCCTCCACAGATTTCGGCCGCCCTCTACTCGGCGTCAAAACCGGATGCAACGAGGCTTACATCGTGCGCGTCGAGGGCATCGAGAAGGATCTTGCGATGATATCGACCGACACGCGAAGCGGATCGATCGAGCGCGAGATGCTCAGACCGCTCGTCCGGGGAGAGACGCTCGCGTCATGGCAGATCGCCGGAACACGGGAGTATCTAGTCTGGCCACACTCCGCCGACAATCGGCCACGAAAAGATATTCCGCCCCTCGCTCGCACATGGCTTCTGCCATTTCGTGATCGACTCTCTGCTCGGAGCGACCTGCGCGGACGATTGCCATGGTGGAGCGTCTTCAGAACCGAATGCGCCGCCCATGAATCTGCCCGGGTGATCTGGGCTGACTTCGGCCAGAGACCGCGCGCGATCGTCGCTGAGCCCGGGGATCCGATGATTCCCCTCAACACGTGCTACACCACGGCGTGCCCTAGTCTCAAGGACGCACACGCGCTCGCCGCTCTTCTCAACGGATCGCTTGCGGCTGCCTGGCTCAATGTTCTGGCCGAGCCGGCACGCGGATCTTATCGACGCTACCTGGGCTGGACAATGTCGCTTTTCCCCTTGCCCCGCGACTGGATACGCGCGCGCACAATACTCGCCCCGCTCGCCGAACTTGGAATGACCGGCGACATTCCGAGTGATGCTGATCTTCTTGCTGGCGCAGTTGACGCCTATGGTTTGGCGACGAAAGACATCCAGCCCCTTCTCTCGTGGATGCGCGGCGGCTGCGACTGACTACCGGCGAAGAGGTGCGCGCGCGAATCGCAGCACTGCTCTTGGGGGAGGCACCTTCGGATTCCAGGCTCGGCGATATCTCCCTCGAGCCGCATCAGATCTCGGCCGTTGCGCGCGTCGAGCACGCTCTCGAAGAATTTGGCGGAGCTCTCCTTTGTGACGACGTCGGAATGGGCAAGACCTTCGTCGCGACGGCCGTTGCAAGACACTTCAAGAGCCCGCTCGTCGTCGCCCCAGCGGCGCTGGGACAGATGTGGAGACAGGCGCTCGAGCTTACCCGAATGAGTGCTGACTTCTTGAGCTTCGAAAAACTCAGCCGAGGCAGCGTGAGGGGTGAGAACATCACTCGAGCGTCTGCGCATGATCTGCTAATCGTGGATGAGGCGCACCACGCCAGGAGTCGTGGGACGCGTCGTTATTCGGCCCTACAGCAGCTCGCCCGGAATGCCAGAGTTCTGCTCCTCAGTGCTACACCAGTTCACAATCGCCGCGACGACCTGCTTTCTCTCTTGTCTCTCTTCCTCGGCTCACGCGCCAGCTCTATGACGGTGCAAGAGCTCGCCAGGTGCACGATACGACGCGAGCAGGGACAGTTCCCGGGTATTGCGCGCATGCCAAGGGTTCTCCCGGTCCGGACGCTCGATGTCGGCGATGATGCTCAAGTCGTGTCTGCGCTGATGAATCTCCCGGAGCCGGTCCCGCTCCGTGACGGTGGTATCGCGCGGACGCTCGTCGCTCGCGGACTCGTCCATCAGTGGGCCTCTAGTGAGGCGGCGCTCGACGAAGCGTTGCGAAAACGAATTGCGCGCGCGATCGCTATGACAGCATCCCTCGAAGCTGGCACCTATCCAACCAGGAAGGAGCTCACGACGTGGACGTTCGAAGGCGGCGCGGTACAACTGGGTTTTCCTGAGCTGCTCGCTGAACGGGCGCCGAACGCCATGCGTCTCCTGGAATGCGTCAACCGGCATCGCGCGGCACTCGAGACGTTTCGCGGATCCCAAACTCGTGCATTCAATCTGGATGCCCGGCGCGCTGACCTGCTGCTGGATATTCGCCGCGCACATCCGGCGGCGAAGATCGTCGCGTTCGCGCAGTACGGAGCGACCATATCGATGCTTTTTCGAAAGGTCGCTCACGCAGCTGGAGTGGCGATGCTCACGGCTCGTGGCGGACGAGTCGCCGGTGGAGGATTATCGCGCGGAGAGGCGCTCGCGCGTTTCGCGCCCGACGCCTTTCACGCACGCGTGCCACAAATCGCTGAGCGAATCGACCTACTGCTTTCCACGGATCTGCTTTCGGAAGGCGTCAATCTGCAGGACGCCGAAGTCGTCGTACACCTCGATCTGCCATGGACCGCGGCCCGCATGGAGCAGCGTGTGGGACGCATAGCGCGAATGAGCTCGCCCCATTCTGTCGTGCATGCGTATCTGGTTCGACCGCCCGCCAGTGCAATCGCACTACTGGAGAGCGAAGCGATCATCACTCGAAAATGGAATATTGCGCGAAACTCTGTCGGTGCAGGCCGTTCGCCGCTCAGCGAAGCTTCGCGCGTCCCCGGCGAGAGCGTCACCAGGCGGACAGAACAGCTTCGGTCCTGCCTTGAGAACTGGCATCGGCCGCATTCAACAAGCAGCGAGACGTTGTTAGCCGCGGTTTCCAGCTCCCGCGCGGGATTCCTCGCCGTTGTGAATTTCGCCGGATCGACGAGATTGCTCGCCAACCTTTCCGGAACTACGTCGACCGACATCACATCTCAGCTTTCAGTTTGTAGTCTTGCCAGGGGTCCGGACGTCTGTTCTAGCACTAGTAATTTCGAGGACGCCCTCGCGCAGATATCGGCCTGGCACGAGACGGAGTCGGCCTCGACATTGGCGGGCACCGCCGACTCGAGCTCTCTCCATAGACGACGTCTGATCGCTCGAATCGACTCAGCGATCGACGCGGCACCGCCTCACTCTCGCTCTCTTTGGATAGAGACCGCCTCCCGCGCCAGACGAGTCGTCGCGGCTCAACGCAGTGCTGCAATCGAAGTAGAGTTGGACGCGCTCGCCACGTCATCGCTGCCATCCGAAGAATGGCTGAATGCGGTCGCCAAATTCGACACCCCCGTTTTACCGTCGTCTTCAGTAGAGGTGGAATTCAAGGTTTACGCGCTGCTCCTGCTGAGAACTGGATTGACGGAATGACCCCACCGCTCACCGTAATCGCGACTCTTTGGATTACCCGGGCCCACCGAACACGTGCCTGCCATCGTGCCGCGACTTTGGCGACCCGTGTCCACCCGATAAAATCAGAAGCGTCAATGGTTTAGCTCCAGTAGAAAAAAAATCGGGTGCCGGGCTTACAAATTGCGAATCTTTGGCGCGTCGAAACCCACGGCCCAGGTAGGAGCGCGCATCCTCGGGTCTCGACCGACACCGCGCCAGGCGATTCATGATCAAATGATCGGAAAATCCTACAACCTTGGCCTCGTCGTTCTCTCGGTCGTCGTCGCGACAGTCGGGTCGTACGTCGCGATCGAAATCGCCCAGCAGTTGCGCTCTGCGGAGGGACGTCGCCGTTTCCTCTGGATCGGCGCCGGCGCGGTCTCGATGGGCCTCGCGATCTGGAGCATGCATTTCGTGGGGATGCTCGCGCTCGAGCTTCCTCTACCCATCTGGTATGACGGGTACACGGTTCTCCTCTCCGTAGTTGCCGCCGCTGTCGGATCGGCTATCGCATTCGTCATTTTCAGCCGAGCCTCCGTAAGCTGGATACTGCTCGTCTTCGCCAGCGTTTTCATGGGCGCAGCCATCGCCGGAATGCATTACATCGGGATGGCGGCGATTCGCATGAACGCCAACGTCACCTACGATCCAGTCATTGTTGGCGCATCCGTCACGATCGCTATTGCCGTCTCTCTCGCCGCGCTCGCGGTAACGCGGGGACTCGTCGCGCGAAAGGAACCGGGAGACCGTTCGACACTCAAGAGAATCGGTGCATCGCTACTTCTCGGATCCGCCGTCGTCGGCATGCATTACACCGGAATGGCCGCCGCCCACTTCTCGGCCGGAGCGGCAGGGTGGGAGCCTCTCGGTCGTCTGGTTGTCGGTACGTCCGACCTGGGTTTCGTGGTCGCCATCGCGAGCCTCAGCCTTCTCTGCGCGGCTTTGGTAGCAACCCATTTCGAAGGACTGAACCTCGCGACCAAGACGCGCTTCGAGAGTCTCCTCGAGCTCTCGCCACAGATGATTTCCTTCGGCGATGCTGACGGCAGTATCACTTACTGCAATCCCTACTGGTACGAGTACACAGGTCTCTCGCGCGACGCGACCGTCGGCGACAAGTGGAAGGATGCGATCCATCCGGCCGACTACGAGCGCGCCACTTCGCTCTGGCGTCTCAGCATTGCTCGAGGCAAGGACTTCGAGCTCGAGTTGCGGCTCCGTCGAGCGGACGGTGTGTACCGCTGGTTTCTCGCACGCGAACGACCTGTTCGCGACGCCGCCGGGAAGATTACCGCGTGGCTCGGCATCGCGATTGACATTGAGGAGCGCAAAATCGCCGAGCAGGAAGCTCACGCCGCGAGCCAGGCAAAATCGGAATTCCTGGCCAGCATGAGTCACGAGCTGCGCACTCCCCTCAATGCCATCGGTGGCTACGCTGAGCTCCTCGCTATGGGTGTGCGTGGTCCGCTCAACACACAGCAGGCGCAGGACATCGCGCGCATTCGGAGGAGCCAGCAGCACCTGCTGACTTTGATCAACGACGTCCTGAACTTTGCCAAGGTCGACGCCGGCCAAGTCGAGTATCACGTCACCGCCGTCCCGGTGGACGATGCGTTGCACGATGCCGAGGGGATGATTGCGCCACAGGTTCTCGCAAAAGGCCTTCACTACAGCTTTCAGAGCGGCGACAAATCCGCTGCGATCCTCGCTGATCCTGAAAAATTCCAGCAAATCGTCCTCAACCTGCTGAGCAACGCCGTCAAGTTCACCGATCAGGGCGGATCCATCACCCTTTCAACCGAGTCAGACGACAACTGCGTCGAAATCAACGTTCAGGACACCGGCCCGGGCGTTTCACCCGAAAAGCTGAACACGATCTTCGAGCCGTTCGTCCAGGCCGAGCGTCGCCTCAATCAACCTGTTCAGGGGGTCGGGCTCGGACTGGCGATCAGTCAGGACCTGGCGCGCGGAATGAACGGCGAGATCACGGTGAAGAGCGCCATAGGCAAAGGTTCGACCTTTACCCTTTCCCTGCCGCGTGCGCCGCTCGCTGATCTTGCCGATGGAGACGCGCCAGATCATCCCGTGCAGCTACCACCGGTGGCTCAATACGCCGATTTTAGCCGACCGCCCTCTTAAGGAACGACCTCATCCCGAGGGTCCAAAACAGGCCCGTGACGAGGACGAGCGCGATTACAACTATCACTAGGGACATGTGCGGTGCCGCGGGCGTTAGGGCTCCTCGCATCCCTTCAGCGACGTACACTAGCGGATTGATTAGTACTGCGTACTTCATCACTGGCACGGCGCTCAGACCCTGCCACGGATAGTACGCGCAGCCAAAGAAGATCATCGGCGCGAGTATCACCCCGAACATCAGACCGATCTGCTGCGGCTGAATCGCGGTGCCCAGAAAAAGTCCGAGCGAAGAGAACGCCGCCGCCCCAAGCACTGTGATCAGCAGCACGTCACCGATGTGTCCGAAGCTGAGATTGGGAATCGGTCCCATGATCAGACGCGCGACCGGCAGGACGAACAAAGCCGACACGAGCCCCTGCAATATTCCGTTGACGATTTTCTCGGCCGCCACGAGCCAGATCGGAACCGGCGCGAGCAATCTGTCCTCGATCTCCTTGGTCCATCCGAAATCCTGAACCATGGGCAGGCGCAACCGTTTGGATGCTTGAGAACGTGAGACTGATCGCCAGCACTCCGGGCAGTAGCGCTGTCGTGTACCCGCGACCCATGAATCCCATTCGCGGCAGCAGGTATCCGAAGACGATGACGAACATGAGCGGCTGCATCGTCGTCCGCAGCAAAAAGAAGGGCAGCTCTCGCCTCGCCACGCGCATGTCGCGGCGTAACAGCGCGGCGAATACCGATGATGCGGCTACGTCGGGACGAGGCGCTTCCATGGCCACGGCGGTCATCCGAGCTTCCGTCCCGTCAGTGACACGAACAGCGTTTCGAGGCTGGGCTGCAACAGATGGATGTCCGTCACCGTGCGCCCCGTCGATTCTGCAGTCTCAATAAGGGCAGGCAGGACCTGCCCGCCGCGAGTACTGTACGCGCGCAGAATTCCGTCCTTCGCCTCGACCTTGCTCACACCATCCATTGCCTCGGCCAGCTCCGCCGCCGGCATCGCATCGCCATCGAGCACCAGCTCGAGCATCGTTCCGCCTGGCGCCTTCGCCTTGAGCGCTCGCGGGGTATCAACGGCGAGAAGCTTACCCTGATCGACGATCGCAAGCCTGTCGCAAAGTCTGTCGGCTTCATCCATGTAATGCGTCGTCATCACGATCGTCCGCCCGCGATCGTGAAGACCGCGAAGAATGTCCCAGAGGTCAAGCCGCGCCTGTGGGTCGAGCCCAACCGTCGGCTCGTCGAGAAAGATGATGTCCGGCTCGTGCATCAGCGCCCGCACGATCATGAGCCGCTGCTGCTGACCTCCCGAGAGCTCCGACATCTTGGCCTTGGATTTTTCGGACAGACCAAGTGTCGCGAGAAGCTCCTGCGCCCGCTGCGTCGCCACCGCGGTCGGGATTCCGAAGTATGCGGCGTGAAACTGGAGATTCTCCATGACGTCCAGACTCAGATCCGCGTTGGGACGTTGCGGCACGACACCGATCGTTTGCCGCACTCGAACGGAATCCTCGACGACGTCCGCGCCCGCGACTATCGCCTTCCCAGCGGTAGGAAGTATCCGCGTCGTCAGTATTCCGATTGCTGTTGTTTTCCCCGCACCATTGGGACCCAGAAGGCCGAAAAACTCTCCGGCGCGGATGTCGAGGTCCAGTGCATCGAGGGCAATGACGTCGTTCGCCGGCGGCGGTGCGCTTCCGGGGCCAAAACGCATCCCCGATGGCGCGTTGCGTCCACGTTTGACCTTGCCCGTTCCCTTATAGACCTTGCGCAAGCCTCGCATCTCGATGGCGTTCTACTGCTTGGATCCGGCAGTCACGTTGTCGTGTTTGTTGAGAAGGATTACGGGGATCGGCGTCAGGCGCCGATCGGATGCCACGTCGTCTTGAACTCGATGTAATCGCGGATCTCGTAGACGCTCTGCGATTTGGCGTCGATCCAGTCGATTCCCTCTTCGCGCTTGCGCGCGCGAACCCGCTTGATGCTCTCTGCCGCGCCAACCTGGAGCTGTCTCTTCTCTTCCTGACTCACGATGGCACTGACGCCACGAATGTGGGTGTGCGTCGCGAAGGTCGGCACCAGCTCTTTCCTGAAGCCCGTGAGAATGTTCACCACACCGCCCGGAAGATCCGACGCGGCGAGTTGCTCGCCAAGGACAATCGCCGGGTAGGGGAATTCCTGCGATGCGAGACATACGCAGGTGTTGCCCGAGACTATCACTGGAGCAATCTGACTCAGCAACCCGAGCAGCGGTGCTGAATCGTCCGCGACGATTCCGACGATCCCCATCGGCTCCGCAACCGTAAAGTTGAAGAATGGGCCGGCCACAGGATTCGTATTGCCGAGCACCTGCTCGTACTTGTCAGCCCATCCGGCGTAGTAGATCAACCGGTCTACGCTCGCCGCGACTTCCTTGGTTGCCGCCGACTTAGTCCCCGCTCCCGAGATTAGCAGCGACTCCGCCATCTCGGCGCTGCGTGACTCGAGCATCTCCGCGAGCCGGTAGAGAATCTGACCGCGATTGTAGGGCGTACGCGCAGCCCACGACGGCCCAGCCTTCGCCGCTGCCTCGACTGCGTTGCGCAAATCCTTTCGCGTGCACTGCGGGATGTTTCCGAGCAGCCGTGCTCCCGCTGTCCCGCTTCCCGCTGCCCGCTTCCCGCTTCCCGCTTCCCGCTTCCCGCTTCCCGCCACCCGCTTTCCGCCACCCGCTTCCCGCACAGGAAAGACGCGCCCGCTCTCGGAGCGAATGAACTGGCCCCCGATATAGACCTTGGGCGTTTTCGTGACGGGAATTCGCGGCATGGCTTACAGAGCCTTCGAGTCCCGCTGAAAAACGGATTTCATGATTACACGACCTTACCGTAATCCATGAGACCCTGCCTTCCACCCTCGCGCCCGAAACCAGATTCCTTGTAGCCGCCGAACGGCGACGCCGGGTCGAATTTGTTGAAGGTGTTCGCCCAGACCACTCCGGCCTTGAGCAGCGTGCTCATCTTGAGAATGCGCGAGCCCTTATCGGTCCAGACGCCGGCAGAGAGACCGTACATCGTGTTGTTCGCTTTCTCCACCGCCTCTTCGAGCGTTCTGAAAGTCAGAACGCTGAGCACAGGTCCAAAAATTTCCTCGCGCGCGATCCGATGGCTCTGCGTAACGCCCGTGAAAACCGTCGGCTTGAAATAATATCCCCTATCTGGAAGTCTACAGACCGCCGACTGATACATCTCTGCGCCAGCCGTCACTCCCGAGTCGACGAGCTCGCAAATCTTGTCGAGCTGCGCGCGTGAGTTGATCGCCCCGACATCCGTGTTCTTGTCGAGAGGATTCCCCACCCGCAAAACATCGATACGATTCTTGAGCTTGGCCACGAACATCTCGGCGATCGATTCCTGTACGAGCAGCCTGCTGCCCGCGCAGCAAACGTGACCCTGGTTGAAGAAGATCCCGTTTACCACTCCTTCGACGGCTTGATCGACCGGTGAATCGTCGAAGACAATGTTCGCAGCTTTTCCGCCCAGCTCGAGCGTCAGCTTCTTGTCTGTCCCCGCGAGCTGTCGCATGATGATCTTGCCTACTTCGGTAGATCCGGTGAACGCGATCTTCGCCGCCGTTGGATGCGTGACCACCGCCGCGCCGGTCTCCCCAGCACCACAGACGAGATTGACGACGCCAGCCGGTAGCTCTGCCTCGAGCAGCAACTCCGCGAATTTCAAAGCGGTCACGGATGTCGTCTCGGCTGGCTTAAGAACTACGGTGTTACCCATAGCGAGCGCTGGAGCAATCTTCCACGCCAGCATCAGCAGCGGAAAATTCCAGGGAATCACCTGACCGACAACGCCGAGCGGAACGACGGTTACTCCAGGGGCGGCATACTCGATCTTGTCCGCCCACCCCGCGTGATAAAAGAAGTGCGCGGCCGCCATCGGCACGTCGAAATCGCGCGACTCCTTGATGGGCTTTCCACCATCCATCGTCTCCGCCACCGCGAACTCACGCGCCCGATCCTGAATCAGTCGGGCGATCCGATAGAGGTATTTTCCACGCTCGGCGCCGCCCAGTTTACTCCACGGACCGAACGCCTTGTGTGCGGCCCTGTAGGCCGCGTCGACATCCGACTGCCCGGCGAGCGCAATTTCGGCAAGCACCTCTTCTGTCGCGGGGTTCACTGACTGGAAATATTTTCCCGACTTGGGGGCGATGAATTTTCCGCCGATGAAGAGATCGTACCGCGCCTTAAGCTTCGGATCCGCTGTCTCGGGCGCTGGATCGTACTCCCACAGGTCGCCGAATATGAGCTGCGGAATCTGGCTGCTTCTCGTCGCCGCACCGGCAAGGGGACGGGTCGATGTCATAAGCGTCGCTCTCCGCGAGCCATCTGAAGAGAAATTGCGCTCACCTCAGTAGCTCTCCGCGGATTCGGTGAAGTAGTACGGCGCCTGATACGCGCCGGTCTTTTCTTTTTCGATCTGGCGGAGCAGGTCATTCAGCAGCGAGCTGGCTCCAAAGCGGTAACGCGATGAATTGAGCCAGGCGTCACCCAACGTTTCTTTCACCGCCACCAGATAGTGAAGCGCTTGCTTCGCGGTCCGGATTCCTCCGGCGGGCTTCATGCCAATGGCAATCCCGGTCGCGAGATAGAAGTCCCGGATCGCCTCGATCATCACCTGCGTGTTCGCGAGTGTCGCGCTTCCCGATGCCTTGCCCGTGCTCGTCTTGATGAAATCACCCGCTCGGATCACCTGCATGGCGAGGAAGGACGCCGCACGAATGTTATCGTAAGTATCGAGCTCGCTCACTTCCAGAATCACTTTGAGCTGGGCATCTCCGCACGCTTCCACGACGGCGCTGATTTCGTCCTGCACCGTGTTGAACTCGCCGGCGAGAAAGAGCCCCCGGTTGATTACCATGTCGATCTCGTCGGCACCATCGGCGACCGCGCCCCGCACCTCTTCCAGTCGAAGCGCGAGTGGACTCTGTCCCGACGGAAATGCTGTCGCCACCGAAGCGACCTTTATCGCTGTATCCGATAGCCAGCGCGCAGCGTACTTGACCAGGAAAGGGTAAATGCAAACAGCTGCCACGGGTGGCACTGACTCATCGAAGCTTGGGCGTCGAGCTTTCTGGCAGAGAGATGCAACCTTTCCGGGAGTGTCCTTGCCCTCGAGGGTCGTGAGATCGACCATCGAGACGGCCGTCCTCAGTCCCCAGAGCTTCGATCCTTTCTTGATGCTGCGCGTCTGGAATTTTGCGACCCGCTCCTCGATTCCGACCTGGTCGACCGTACCGATTTCGTCGAGCAGCTTGCTGAAGCTGGTTCGCGCTGGAGCAGACAGAGAAGAAGCCATATTCCCTCTAATATCGCGGTGGGCCCCACCCATTACAACGATTGATAAACCGTCCGAGTACGCATCGTGTCCTTCTAGCCCATTCCAGCACAGGCCTGGTAGGGTTTAGTTTGGCCTTATGGTGGATTCGCGCCCGTATGCGGTTCTCTTCGATCTCGACGGAACGCTGATCGATTCGATCGCACTGCTCCTCGCTTCGATGCGGCATACCTTCCGGGGCAGGCCTCGACAGCCGACAGATGCGCAGTGGATCGAAGGTCTCGGAACCCCGCTGCCGAAGCAGCTCACCCCGTACGTCGAGTCTGACGAAGACCGCGAGCGTCTCGTCAACCGCTATCGAGTCTTCCAGCACGAAAACCACGACCGCCTCATGGCCCGTTATGCGGGAGTCATCGATACCCTCGCCCTCCTCTACCAGCGCGGCCACCCGATGGGTGTGGTCACCAGCAAAGGCAACACGATGATGGAGCGCGGACTCAAGTTCATCGGAGCGGATGACTACATGGAAGTCGCCATCGGCTACGACTCGGTTCACATCCACAAGCCCGATCCATATCCGGTTCGCGCCGCTCTCGAGAAGCTCGGCTACGAGTCGAACGAGGCGGTTTTCATCGGCGATTCGCCCCACGACATCAAGTCGGGAAACGAGGCGGGCGTCGTCACGATCGCAGCGTTGTGGGGACCGTTCAGACGCGATCAGCTGGAGCCATACCAACCGACGTACTTCCTCGACAACATCAAGGAGCTGCCAACCCTTCTCGACCGAATCGCAACGAAAAGTGCGGGGTAATATATTCCGTAGGTTTGACCCTCTTAGGAGCTAGACAAATGGGTGTGTCATATCAGACGGGCACGCTTGTCCGCACTGGAGAAGAGCGCGCGACTCTCGTCCGCCGCACTTACTCGCTCGTCCTCGTCAGCGTATTGGTGACAATAGTCGGAGCGTCCTTCGCATTGTCGCAGACACGGTTAATGGGCGCCGTTGCACAGCATCCGTTCATCACTTTCTTAGCGGGGCTCGCGCCACTACTGATTGCGACGAGAACCAAGGCCGAGTTTCCAATGAATCTCGGCCTTGTGTTCCTGTTTAACCTGGTGATGGGAGTCTGGATCTCCCCGGCGCTCTACTATTACGGAAGAACGCAGCCCGGTCTTATCGGTCAGGCGACGGTTCTCACGATCGGCGCGTTCGGAATTCTCACGCTTTACGCCTTTGTCAGCCGTCGCGATTTCAGCGCCTGGGGCAGCTTTCTCATGGTCGGCTTGTGGGTTCTCATCGGCACCATGCTGCTGAATTTCTTTTTTCAGAATCAGGCAGCGACTCTCTGGCTCGCGTCGATCGCGGTGATGCTATTCAGCGGACTGCTGGTGTACGATACCTGGCGGTTGCGCAATCACTACGGCCCTGATGACTACGTTGGCGCCGCCGTGCAGATCTACCTGGATCTGCTCAACATGTTCATGGCCATACTGCGGGTGCTAGGCAACAGACGGAACTAGCAGCAACGGGAAGGGCTATCTCAGCCCTCGGTACCCGCCTTCCCGTGTGCTTTCTCTATCTGCCTCGCCATATCGAGATCCTTTTGCGTGATCCCGCCCGCCGAGTGCGTGCTGAGAGTGAAGACGATCTTGGTGTAGCGGATGTCGATGTCGGGATGATGATCGGCGGCTTCGGCCGCTTTTGCTACAGCTGACACGAAGTCGATTCCATCCAGAAAATTCCTGAACTGGAATGTCTTCGTGATGACGTCCCCGCGCCGGCTCCAGCCGGACAGCGTTCCAAGCTCGCGCTGTATCGCAATGTCCGATAGACGCTCAGTCATTCCTACACTCCGAGCACGATCATTGGCGAAGAACATAGCAAATTTGAGACTCTTCCGCCCGCTCGTTCTTCGAATTGGCGCCGTGGCAGTGACCGCCTTGCCCGCTCTTGTCGGAGCCCAGGAATCCAAACAATCCACCGCATCCGATGCGTACTGGCGCCACTTCGCGCTTGGTTTTGCGACGAGCATCCTCGCCCACGAGAGCGCCCACATTCTCACCGCCTACGCAGTCGGCGCGCACCCGCACATCGGTCTCGATCGAGGAAGACCGACAATTTATTCAGGAATCGACAGTCGCCTCTATCCGCACAAACAGTTTCTCTTCTCCGCCGCCGGTCTCACAGCACAGGCCCTGATTAACGAAGCAATATTGGATATCCCACACAATCGCGGCGGGTCACTCGAGCGCGGCGTGCTTGCCGGTGGAATCGGCACCACTCTCTTTTATATCACGCTCGGGCGTAATGCGTCGGTGAGCGACGTCAGCTTCATGGCCCGCACGTCGTCTCTCTCGAAAACCCAGATCTCGCTGATTTTCGGTGGCGTGTCGGCGATCCAAGCGTTGAGAATCTCGCTTGACCCACGCTACGACCACTTTTTCGTGCGACCGTCTGACGGCGGCGCCGCCGCGGGCTTTTCCTTCTAACCTCACTAACCCGCTCCAGCCGACCCCCCATCGCAATGGCGTAGCAACGCCCGCTAATTCGGGTTATATTCGGGGTATGAAACGCAGTGAGTCCGGCCTCTTTGGCGACGAGTACGAGCGGTCGTCGCGACAGTTGCCGGTGATCGGCGAGCAGAAGGACATCCGTTATTACTCTTTTCCGGCGAAGAGCGTCCTCAACGGCCCCGAGACTACAGGGATGGGCTTCTGGTCCATCAACCCCTACATTGGCTGCGCGTTCGGCTGCGCGTACTGCTACGCGCGCTACACTCATCGCTACGTTATGGAGCGCGCCGCGTCAGACGAAAAAATGACCGACGCCCTCGGCGAAGCCTACAACAAGCTCCCACCATGGCTCGCGTTCGAGCGCAATATTTTCGTAAAGCGAAACGCGCCTGAGATTCTGAGCCGAACGCTTCGCTTCGGCAGCGATCGCCACTTGAAGCTCCTCGACGGCGAATCCATCGTGATCGGTACCGCCACTGACCCGTATCAGCCGGCAGAGCGGAGGTTCCGCGTCACGCGCGGAATACTCGAGATACTCGCCGATCATCCCGGCCTGAGCGTCGTGATCATAACAAAGAGTCCTCTCGTCACACGCGACATCGATCTCCTCTCGCGCATCAATCGACACTCGGATCTCTCTATTCACATCTCCCTCATTACGCTCGATCGCGATCTCGCGCGCCGCATCGAGCCACGCGCGCCGACACCGGAGGCGCGGGTGCGCGCGCTGTCGCGATTGCGTGAGGCGGGAATCGAGGCCGGCATCAACTGCATGCCCGTTCTACCGGGAATAACCGATAAGCCGTCCGATCTCGAAGCACTCGTAAAGCGCGTGTCTGAAGCCGGCGCAACCTACGTCGGAGCGTGCGCGGTCCGTCTGCAATCAGCAGCTCGCAAACGCTACCTGCCCTTCATCGATCAGGAATTTCCGCATTTGGCAGAGCGTTACCGCAACACCTACGGGCACAGCGCGAACGCTGGCGAAAAATATCGAGCAGGGCTCGCGCAATTTTTTGGTAAACTCTGCGCCCGATATGGGGTGCGGGGCTGGTCATCCAGCGAAGACGAAGAAGGGGACGAGGCGCTGGGTGCGCTCGTCCCCCCTGTCCAGCTAAGTCTCGAGATCTAGCTCGAACGACTTAGTGCTTCGTCGTATCCGCTGCTGCAGCGGCGGCTGCTCTCCTAGCCGCTGCTCTCCGTCTTGCCGCGCGCCTGGTCGCTGGCGTCGGAGTGCCCGTTGCCATTGTGGCGGTAGTCGGCGTCGCCGTCGCAGTACCCGAGCTCATCGACATGTTGTCACTGCCGGCGGCGGTGTTCATGCCGGTGGTGGCCCCGCCAGTCGGCGGATTGTCGTTCGGCCCAAACCCGATGTTCATCGCCACGAGCAGTGCGGCGGCGTTGTTTGCCGAATTGAATTTCTTGGCGCAGGTTGCGATGGCGCGGCGCGTCTGCGGTCCGAAACGCCCGTCGACGTTAGTCACTCCGCATCCCTGGTCCCTCAGCTCTTGCTGAAGCGCGAGAAACGAGACGCGTGAGAGCCCAGCCTGTGCGGAAGCCAGGGCTGGGACAGCCATTAATGCGATTACAGCGATGGTCTTCTTCATCTTGAACGGCCTCCGATCAGGTA
>JBOHTC010000283.1:0-24710 GCA_050733495.1 Gemmatimonadaceae bacterium
CAGCTCGTAGATGTGTACCTAGCCGGTGGTGGCGCGGGCAACGTTTGGGAAGCGACATTGCTCTATTCGACGGTAGAGAATGGGGACTTCCCTCAATTAGCCATTCAAACGCCGGTGGCTTTTTTCGGTACGGATCGGAAGTCAGTGCTTGATAGCGTGAAACGCTTCTATGCGGCTCACGGAGACGTCTCCACGACATTTTTTGATTCGGCTGTCGCCGGTGACGGCGCTGTTTTTATGAGTGTGTTGGTGTACCAGCCGGCAACGGTGCTGGCCGAGATCGCCCGAGTGGATGCGCCGGCCATCACTGCGGAAGAAGTGGACACACTCGATGACGTGGACTTCACTGTGCTCGAGCGCGCGCCGCCATGGGTACGAGTGGACACATATGCGAAACGGAAAGAGCGGGTGTAACGTTGGCAAACGGTAGACCGCACTCGACAGACTATTTTGGAGCGCCGTGGGGCACTCGAGAGGCGAGCTACCGGGCGACGCCATCCACGCCCTTCTATGTCCAGCCGAACTTGCGTGGCGTGGTAGCGGGAACGCCGGCATACGATGCGGGCGCCCCTCGGGCGGCTCCGAAGCCGCACGAGGTTCCGAAGAAGACGGCGCCGCTGGATGTGAGTTACCTTGCTCCCGCGTCCACGGTCGACTTCTCCGAGCTTCCGTATCCCTATGACTGGGATGGCACTGGCGTGGTGCCGGATGAGCTCTGGGCATTCCTTTCGGATCTTTCGTCAGCGGGTTTCCCTTCCTTGCCGGCACAATCCGATTCCCATGCTCTCGGCGTCTGGCTCGGGAACCTCTATACGGCGCTGACAACGCCTGGCGAAGGCTGCGGCGTGGACCCGCGAGCCTTGAAAATGGCCATCGTCAACAACGCGGCGCTCGGTCCACACCAAACGGCCTATGCCGTCCAGCAAGCCGTCCTGACGTCGGACTACTGCGCCCAATTCATCAAAAACCCACTGACGCCCCCAGCAGTCACACGGAACGCGCCTCCGACTCCTACGGGTGTGATCGATATCGGTACGCCGAACAAGCCTCCTGGGCTCCAGGTGCGAAAGCCAGTGCCCTGGGGATGGGTGATTGGCGGGATCGGCGTGCTCGCCGCGGTAGGGCTCGGTGTGTACTTCACATATCGGGGTGCAAAGAAGCGCAAACGCAAAAACCCATGCGCTTGCGCGAATCCCGTCGTGGTCGAGGCCGTCGGCTACGAAGCGGAAGACCTCGAGGAAAACCCCTATGCTGGCGATTTGGGATTTACCTCGATCGACGGCGGCGTGTTGCAGCGAGCTGCAAAGGTGTCCCCTGTTCTCAATAACCCGCGGCGTCGACGTCGCAAGAAGTAGGATCCAATGAGGCTTTTTAGCAACGTTCCCGGCTCGCGCATCATTCAATCCGCGAATCTCGTCAACGCCAATAGCATCGCTCCTTCGACTGCATTCGTGAACCTGATGAGCCTCGGGCCCTTCACGTTTTCCGGGGTAAAAACCAGGTTTTCTTTCAGCGCGGGCGCCGCATTGAGCGGCACCACGGATACGCTGCGCACCGGTTCATTTCGTCTGACCGAGGATGCGGCTGTGGTGGGTTTGATCGGCGTGGACGTCCAGTTGCCGGCGGACGAGGCCGGAGCGGGCGTCTATAAGGAGACGTCGGCGCTCGAATACATTCGTACCCCGACAGCAGGCGCGCACACATATCACATTCAATGGGCGACGAGTGCGAACGCGACGCTTGCCGTCGACGGGTCGGACCCGAGTCACGGGGGTGCGACGTTCACGATCGAAGAGCTCGAAAGCTCGGGAGGCTCGGACGTCGGGCCCCTGGCGGACGAAATCATCATCGATACGCGTCAGGTGACGGAAGCGAAGGGCCTGGCGATGCAGATCGCGGACTCGTTTGCGGATGCACAGAGCATCGATCCTGACATGACACTCGTGGATGTGGTGCTCGGTGGCGGCGGCGCTGGCGGCGTCCTTCAAGTGATTCTGATGTATCGGCTTCCGCAGCTCGGTCCCCAGCCGGTGGCCTATCCGCTCGTGAGTGACCTTGCCGCGGCCGTTTCCTTCGGCGGAGACCAGGTCTCGAACCGCATTTCGATCAACAAGTTCGTTGGTGATCATCCGGGCGCGGAGCTCCAGTTCTGGGCCAACACGTGTATCGGCGACGGCGCCGCATGGCTCCAGGTGATTCTTTACATTCCGGGCGAGGAAGAGGAGGGAGCGCAGGGAGCGCAGCTCTTCGCAGGGCTCGGCCCGAGCCCGTCTTTCCGCGCCATGGCCAGCCGTCTCGCCGGCAGAAACAAGGGCGAGGTAGCTCCACGAGCGAGCCTCCCAGCGGCGCCGCCGGCGACGCCGCCGGCGACGCCGAAAAAACCGACGGCGCGCAAGCTCTCCGCCCAGACAGTGCAGCGTTCCGCGCTGCCGCCCACGCTGAATCGCTCGGTGCCGCAACCGTACCGTTCGAACCCGCCGCAGAAACCCGTCAAGAAAGGCTGATACATGGCACAGACACAAGGCGCTGAAACCGATGGCCTCGCCCTACTGGGTGGAAATACCATCGTCGTGCAAGCGCAGGATTTCGATTCGCTCGCGGCGCAGGTGGCCACCGAGGTTGCCAAGGTCGTTGCCTTGCACGTTGATGCAACGCTCATCGATATCACGCTGGCGGGCGGCGGAGCCGGCGGCACCTATCTGGCCACGCTCATCACGTCGACTCAGGACGAAGATCTGCCGGCGAACCAAGCGCTGGAAGCGATGACCTTCAAGTTTTTCGAAGCGCTCGACGCGCATTCCCTACAAGCGGCAATGCAAGCCTATCAAGACACCGTAGCTGCGGGCTGGGCCCTCTGGGCGTGGGACGTCGCGGCGGCGGGCGTCGGAGCGAAGTGGATCGGTGTGTGGGTTACCTGGAACCCGAACGGCGGCGGATGAGCGACGTCGCACAAAAGAGCAACGCCGGCAGAATGAATGCCGGCGTTGCAGAAGAGAGAGGACTCAGGGGGGGCCTAGGGTTTCTCTCCGGGACTGCTGCTTTGATTTACACCACGCTAATGGGCTTTTTTGACAACCGTCCACCACACACTCGAAAGCCTGCGTGCTCCGGTGTGGCTTGTCAAGCCTCTCCGGGGTATCGTGCCCAAAGCTGAGCGTTTCCGCGCCGAAGCCTGTGGACTGACCATTCACGGGAACACCCCTGGGGTCCGGGTAACCGGCCCACAGGCTTCGGCGCGAGAGCGACGGAAGGAACTCGTGGCAGCGGCGGCGCGTATCGAGGCGTTCGACGCCTGGCGAGAGGCGCGACGCGCGAGCTCACTGCCAGCACGTAAAACCCGTAAGCCGGGTTACGACTCGGCACCCACATTGCCGCAGCCGTTCCCCGCGCTGGACGCATTGCACGCCGCGGCGCTGGACTTCTTTGAGGCGCGTCGCGAGATCGAGTGGGAGTTAGCGGCGCTCGAGCGTTCGACGTTGTCTATACATGTGCGAAAGGCCATTCGATGACGGGGAAAGAGGTGGCATGCGAGATCTGCGGCGCCCCTGCCGATCTTCGCATCGAATCGCACGTCAAGCTCCTCACGCCGAAGGCGGAAAAACTTGTTGGAACGCAAGTACTCGAATCAGTTGTCTTGCTGTGCGTTGAATGCTGCGAGAAGGGAACGCGGGCAATGGTCTCTGGTGCGCAGAGCCGAGGCCCGGTGCTCCAGTGAGGCCGGTGCTGGTGTGTACCGAGTGCGGCACGGTGCAATCACTCGATGACTACGAAGGGGAGCGTTTCTGCGAAGCATGCGGGAGCGTTACCTTTCTGCGGGTCGAGCTCCGAGCATCATCCGATCGCCCCCAGCCGAGCGGTCGGAACCCGGCCCCGGGGGTGTTGGGCGACGGCGCAGCCGTCGCGCTCGGTCCGGCGAGTCCCCCGGCGGGGGACGGTGGCGTAGCCACGCCGCGGGGGCATGAAAGCCTCTGCGCTGCGGACGGTTGCGATATGCCTACTCCGCGCGCGCGATTGATGTGTCACGCGCACTGGTCACTTCTCCCGCCGCGCGTTCGGATCGCGGTGCTGGATCACATTGGGCCAATGGCGGAGCAGTCAGCGGCGTGGTTCGTAGTCGAATTCACCGCACTCGCGATCGTGGCGCTGGCCGAAGGCAAAGCGGAGCGCGCTCGAGAGTATGTGGGGCGAGTAGTGGACTGGCAGCAAACGAAGGAAAGGGGCCATCAATGACCGAATGGGACCGAGCGACGGCAGAGCGCTACGCGGATGAGATTGAAGCACTCGAGAAGGAGCGCCTGGAGCTCGCGAAGACGAATAGCCGGTTGATGATGACAGCTCTCCGGGCGTTCGTTGCCGCGGACACGAAGCTGGTACGGCGGATTGGTGCGATTGAGGGAAAACTCATCGCATGGGGGCTCACTGTCTATGCGCCAAGTGCCCACGGGCGCGAGCTCATCGACGAATTCGAGGGGATCTGGGTTGGCGTTCTCGAGACGGTTGAATCCGACGTCGACGAGACGTTGCGCGATGAGATCGCTCTGGCCGATGAAGGTGACGAGGGCGACGACGATGGCGAGGAGGACGAGTGAGCGGCCCTGGGATGGCGTACGACAGTGGCTATACGGGCACCGTCGCCGGCGACGCCCGAGCTCGAGGTGTCTATACATGTTTTTGCCGCAAAAAAAGCGGCAACCTGGTAGGTCAGAATGTGGGAGAAAAAACCGATGTCTATACCTTTTGCCGTGGAGCGAGTGGCGGACAACGTGAAACGGGCGATTGCTCCGTTGTTCCAGAGAGAGGACGGGGCATCGCGGATTCGGGAGATCGGACTCGGCGTGCTTGTGGCCGGGTGCGACATGGCGGGACTCGGGGACGCGGCGATCTTGCGGCTGGTTCAGGCGGCGCTAGAGGAACGGCGCCCCCATCTCGAGAAGGCTCGCGAGGCGCGGCGTATGCCGCCGGAAGTGGACGAGCCTCCGACGTTGGACGAGTTCGAAGTCAAGGGCTAACAGGGCGAAAGACAACGCTCCTCGAGCGTTACAGCGCGCACTGTCAGCCTCGAGGAGACCAGACAACTGCACTCGAGCGTTACAGCGCGCACTGTCAGCCTCGAGCGAAGGGCCCCGTTTCGGCCCCGCTAGGGGCCCTCTTCACTCGATCCGAGCGTAGTAACTCGCTTCCGAGCGAGTTACGGAGCGAGAGAGGTGATAACTCGCCATGTCGTTGAAACGCTTCGACAATTCGAAGCGAGTGGCATGGCGCGCCGTTGTCGAACGCGCAACGGAAGGCGTTCGACAACGGCGCGCCGGCCGTTTGAGGGCGCGCGGGAAGGAGCTCGCAACACGCGAGCGCCAAAAGTACGTGAGCGCGGTGATGGCCGGCGAGCTCTCGGGCGGTTCGCCGGTCCGACGTGGCGATCGCTACCTGAAGGCAATGCCGCGGGTGCATCCGTGGCACGCGGCGCGCGCGCTCGGATGCGAAGAAGTCTTTCGCCGGGTCGAAGATTGTGGTGATGACTTCGCCGCGGTCGCCAGGTGCACGAGTTCATCGTGCCGGCGCGCTCGCCAATCGAACCCCGAAGCGGGCGTCCAAAGGATCCCGCTCGGGTGTTCGTCCCGTCTCTTCTGCGATGACTGCAAGCTCCGGATTGCGAGTCGTTTTCGCCGTGAGTTCAACGCTGCGAGGCTTGGCATTCTGTGGGCTGCGAGGCTCCAGGGACGGACGTCACGTTGGCGACCAAAGTACGGACCGGAGGCGCGGTTTTCCGAGCGTTTGATCACATTGACGGCGCCACATGTGGGGACTCCGGCGGAACGAGTGGCGTGGATGTTCAAGGCGTGGCCAGCGTTTCTGAAAAAACTGAACGCATACCAGCGTGGGCAAGTCGGCGCTGGTCCTCGTCGCGTCGATGGGGAACAGCAAGAACCCGTTCACGGAGTGCGGTGCACGAAAGGAAAGAAACGAGGCGATGGCGAGCTCACGTCAATCCCCGTCGATCGTGACGGAAAACCAATCGAATGGGTCGGCGAACTCGTACACTCAGTGCGTGTTTTTGAGTGGACGCCGGCCGCTGATGGCAACGGCCATCCTCATTTTCACGTTTGGCACTTCGGCGTCTACATTCCGCAAAAGCTCCTCGCGGCATGGTGGCTCGAAGCGTGGGCGGAAGTCTCTGGTAACGCGGGCTATCTCCGTGGACGGGCGCTCGATGCGTTCGCTGGGTTCTGTCGAGCCATCTCGACCGGCAGTGTCACTGTGGCGGCGCTCTTTCATCGGGAGGCTACGGGCACGCTGCTAGTTGATGTGCGCCGCGTGCTCGGTGATGACGTCACTGGTGCCGAGGGAGAAAAAACGCACGTCGCGAACGAGCTGATAAAGTATTTGACGAAAGATTGGGGTGCCGATCCTGAGATCTTCGGAGAGCTTTTCGGAGAGCTCGTGGAGCGTCGCGCGCGCCAAACGTCGAGCGGCTTCGCCGCTTTTTCAGTCCCACTGATTCGGATTTGCGAGGCATGCGGGTGCATTCACGAGAGTGAAACGGGATTCCGCTGGGTCATCGAACCAAAGCGTGAGGAGCCAGATCCGAGGGACAGTCTCGTGAGGGATCGGGCGCCACCTAACTACGGCTCCGGAGGGGAGCCGACCGACCACGAGATCGTCGCCGAGATTTTTGACGAGGCCTACCGGCAGCGGACGGCCCCGGAACGTAAGCGGATTCTGGCGAAGATCTTCGCCGTAGTTGACGGTGTCTAGACAATGGGCTACCGTTGTCTAGATGGGCTTTCGCCTCAATAGGTCGGTGGGTTTCTTGATTGCGGTCAATGAGGCTCGGTTGGCTTTCGAGGCGCGTCCGAGTCCGACTCGTCATCGCGCCATGAGAGCGGCAGAGGCGCGCCTCGACCAACACGATGCGGATTGCCGGCTCCGAGTGGACGCGAGGCAACTATCGCTTTTTGATGCGACGCGCCCGGGGGGGGATTCTGATTTGGGGACACGTATGACAATGTATAGACGCCCGGGTCGCGATGGCTCGGGGGAAACAGGAGAGACCAAGATGAGCAAAACGATCAGCTGCAGGATGGCCGGGGCCGCCATCTACGATATCAGCGAGGGGGACACGGTATACCTGGCCGACACGGTGTATCACGGACAAGGCGACACGGAGGCGAGCGCGCGACCCTACAGAAAAAATATGTCGCACGAGGAGTGCCTGCATGGCTGGGTGGGCGAGACGGACAATGTCTCTCGCACGGCCCGCGGCACGGGCACCGTGGTCTCGATCGACGAAGAGGAGAACCGAATCGTAGTGCGGGCGGACGACGCGGCAGTCGAGGTGACGTCGTGAACGCGGGAGACCGCGTGCGAGTCGACGCAGAGGGCGTGATCGTGGGCGAGGTGACCTCGTGATCGCTGCAGACGTCGCGGCGATGATCGACCGAGCCGCTGATACCTATCCCCCGGGGGATGCCCGCACGCAGGCACACTGGATCGCTAGTAGCCTCCGTGGTGATTCCATCAATCGCCACGCGCTCACATCGGCTCGCGACCGTCTCTCGGACCTGGGATGGGGACTCGCGGTCGGGAGCGTCGACTCGGATCTCAGAGTCCGCGGAGATGCGTGGGCCGCGGTCAACGGAGCCATCGAGGGTGTCGTGACGACGAAATACTTGGTGCGGGAAGAGTCTGGCGCGACGATCAGAATCGAAGCCGCGGACATTGCAGAGGCTGCGCAAATGGCACGCGACTGGATCGCGGGCGGGTCATACGAAGCGGAACAGTGCGCGTCGGAGTTCACCGTGTCGGGTCGGATCTACGACCTCACGGACGGCGAGCCCGAGTCGGGTACTCCGGCGGACGAAATGGTGTGGGTCAAGTTTCGCGACGCCGAGGCGGTGTCATGATGAAATACGAGCGCTACGAGGTACGAGCATGCGACGGCAGCCTGATCTCCTGTCACAGGACCCCGCGCGGAGCGCAGCGCGCGGCTCGAGCGGAGGCGCGCGCGCTCGGGTTGCACGATGACGGCACATACTGCGGGTCGGACGGATGGCCCGTGATCGTCGATACGGTCGGAGATGCACGCATCGACTACACGGTGTTCGAGGTGTCGTCGTGAGCACCGGACGTATGACAACATGTAGACATTCGTGGGAACGGCTTGCGGCCGGTGTGTGGCGCTGCGGGACGTGCGGAAAGTACAAGCGGGCTGTGAAGCGGGTGCGTTTTCTTTTCGCCTGTGCGCTCTGTGCTGCGTGCTCGGATGAATTCAGCGCGGGAGGTATCAATGGTGACTCTGGACTTCCGGGCGATGCTTCGAGCGATCGAAGTATTCCAGCGCGACTTGACGCGATTGATGGCGCTCGCGGAAGTGGCGAGTCGCGGGATGGTGGGAGCGACGCTGCAAGCGCAGAAGTGGGAGCAGGTGGAGCGCCCAGTGGCGGAGTCGCAAGCGGAGGCGCTGGCGGGGTGTGGAGCGAGCCGGACGTCGCCGCGGCGCCGGCCTGTGAGCTCTACACCGGTGCGGTGTTTGTCTGCCAGCCGGACGAGCGTACGTACTACCCATGTCCAGTGCTCCCTGTTGGGTGCCGGCGAGCATCGGGCACAGCTATCGCGTGCTGTAAGTAAGCGATGCGGAATGCTGGTTGTTCCGTGGACCATTCGCATTATCCCCGAGAAACCCAAAAAAGTTCAGCGCGGCGAATTCGTCGCTGCGGTGTTGAAGCAAACCGAATGAAGGAATGGGGCCTAGAACAATGAACGCAACTGCAGTGAAGGTGCCGAGGTTTGAGCAATCGATGCAGCAACAGAAAGAAGAGCAGGCGTACACGATTCTCCACGTGCTGGAGCAAAAGGCCGACAACGTTCGAGTGGTGCGTCTCGCTGACGGTAGTTACCGCGTGACGGCGCTTCCGCGGCGGGGAACGTACCCGAGCTCCGTCGTGGTCGTTGAAAAAGAGGACATGATCGACGCGCTCGCACATGTCGCACAAGTGCTGAATCTAGATTGAAAGGGAACGAAAGATGAAACAAGCAAGCGACTCGGATTCAAAGACGCGCAATCGGGGCGAGCTCATCAAAGGAGAGCTCCTCGCCGAATTCATCGAGTACGACTTTGGCATTGCAGATACCGGTGCCGACCAAATCGCGATGGCGTTCCGCCTGGTCGAGGCTCCGTGGACCGGGAAGATCGTCACCTGGTACGGGACATTTTCTGAAGCCGCATTCCCGTTGACGGTGGACGCGATGCGAGCGGTTGGCTGGCAGGGTCGTTTCCTGACGACTCTGAAGAGCGACTTGCGGCGAGGTAAGCTGGTTCAGCTCGTGTGCGAAGTCGAGGATTACAACGGGGAGGATCGCTCGCGAGTGAAGTTCGTGAACAGCGCAGGCGTTCGCTTGAAAACCAGGATGACGGGCGAGCAACGGAGAGACTTCGGAAAGGATTTTCAGAGTCGTCTAGACGCTGGTGCAGGTGAGCGAAACAGGACTCGCGGCAATCCCCCGGTGGATCCGGGTGCACCAGAAGACGGTGACGATATCCCGTTTTGAATGAAGGGGGAGCCGAACGGTGGGCGACTTCGTTTCGGATGGTGCCAAAAACCTCTGGTTCTGGGCACACACGAGGCTCGTAAACGGCGAGTGGATCGAGGTGACGCACTCGAACAAGTCTCACCGTCGGCTCCCCTTCGTTTGTCGCGAATGCCCTCCGCACCCTCGCTACTCGTCGCATCCGTGCAACATGCACGGAGAAAAGAGAATCGTAGTGGTTAGAACCGATAAGTCCGAGCTGCTCACTGTCCGCATGGGGACAGTGGAGCTCGAAGAAGTGCGCGCCGACGCGAAAGCGTTCGGTGACACCATGAGCAATTGGACGCGGCGTTGCCTGCGGCAAGGGCGATTGCTCTTACGGCCCGGCATTGCGACCGGGGCTAAAGATGGCAATTCTGCGGGGAAGATCCGCGCGACCGTTACCAAGGGCACGAAACATGGCAAAAAAGCGAAACACAGAACCAAAAAGTGAACCGGAGACGGGACAGGTGAACGGACAAGCGCCGCTCGTGGACTTTTCGGCCTTCGACAGTGACGACGAGTCGCGAGACGAGGGGCCGATCTGCGACGTCATCGAACTGAACCCCGTGAAGATGGGTCGGCTCGCGGCGAAGGGGACGGAAACGACGATCGCGCGCATCCGAATCGAACGGTGGAATGAGGAGGGCAAGCGGGTGCGGCTCCCTGGCGAGTGGCCCCCGCAACAAGTGACGTCCGAGTGGATTCGGCAGCGATGGGGTGACGGGCAATATCAGGTGGTCGCGATAAACCGGCTCGGCCAGTACCTGGCGAGCAACCGTCTCGTGCTCGAACAGCAGAAAATTAAAAACCCGAACGCTCCGGGTCCGGTGCCGCTCGGTGACGCGACGGCTCCGGCGTTTCACCCGATGGGGGCGAGTGCGTTGCCGCAAGCCCCGTCGGAGAGTGCGTTTATGCAAACGCTGCTACTCACTCTGTTGCAGAACCGGCAGGTCGAGCCGGACTCGATGCGGGAATCAATGGCGGCTTTCATGAAGATGATGGCGATGCAAATGCAAATGCAAATGATGAAGCATGCGAACCCGGCGGAGCCGGTGAGGCACGATAGCGAGCTCGTCTCGCTGCTTCGCGAGCTCGCGACGCAAAGTAACCGGCAAGCCGCACCAGTGAAGCGGGAACCGTCGTTCACGGACGTCTTGCCGATGCTGCAAATGGGTATGAACCTCGGCGCGAGAATGGCCGGCAACGGTGGTTCCGCGCTCGCCTTGAACCCGGAGGATCAGATCCCCGCATGGCTGAAGGTCATGCCGCAGATCGCTGACACAGTGGGAGTGCCGCTCATTTTGGCCATCTCTCAGGGGTTTTTGCCGCCCGAGAAAGCGCAGCTCGTTGCGAAGGTTGTCGAAGAACATCAGCAGGCGCGGCGTGCGGAAGCCGAGGCGGACGCCGCGGCAGCGGATGCGGATGAGACAGAAGAGCCATGAGCCGGGGTCTAGGGACTCGTTTGGAGCCGGGAGATTATTACGTACGCCTGCCGCGTTCGGAGCCGTGCAAGGCCTGCCAGGGGCCGGCAACGGCGAGATTCAGCGCAAGAGGAGGTGGCTTCTCTTGCGGCGGAGGCTACGAGCACGACGCATCGTGCCCGACGCTCCGATGTTTGCACGGGCGCCCGTGGGAAGAGGAATGTCCGGATTGCGATGCTTTTTATTCGCAGCATTGCGCCCATGGGCTCGCGTTCGCCACTCAGTGCGAAGCTTGCGAAGAAGGGAGTTTTTGAATGCCGCGCGTCCGCTGCAATTATTGCGACGCGCGGGCGGACCGCGCCGAGCATCTGAACCACGCGCCCGGCTGTCCGGTGAAACGAAGTCATTCGAAAACGTTCCTCGAGTGCAAGTCTTGCGGCCGTGCGGGAGAGCACGCACCGCGGTGCCCGATGGTGAAAGGGAATGCGCCATGAAAACAGAAGTGCTTGCGAGTCTCCGAGCAACGATCGTAGTCGTGCATGATGGCGGCGGTGTGCCCGGCTCCCTGCTACCGGATGAGTACGTTGTTCATGTCCGCACGTTCTCGGACGAATGCGCGGGCGTGTTGGCGCACGAGTCGTCATTTCGGTCTCGGGTCTTTCCTGAGATTGCCGGAGCTGTGAAAGCCATCTTCGACCAACATGCCCTGGCGTTATTCCAAACTGCCGCCAGTGCTTCTCTCGGAATCCGCAAATGAGCGAGCGACCGCTAGCGATGTTCCTCGACTTGCTGGAAGAGCAAGCGAGGGAGGGGGTTAAGAAGGCGCGTCGCGAAGTGGAGCGCCGTATCAAGTCCGCACCGCTCGACTCGGAAGAGCGGCGGCGCACGCTGAACTTTTCTCGGGGGCTCGTCATCGCCGGAAACGCAATTGGGGAGCTCTTGCGCCCGGAGCCGGAGCAGGTGGGCAAGAAAACGCGTCGCGTTCGTTGAAAGGGAAAAGCCGTGGAAACTGCGAAGTACGTTGTCTTTACAATGTCTGGCGAGGAAAAAACGCGATTCTTGCGGTCGCTCGTCTACACCGGAGCGCTAGAGCCGATGGTGAGGCAGACGGCCGTCGATCTCGTCCGGAGCGCGCCACGCGATGCGCACTGGGAGCGCCTCTCGCGTTTGCACCGATTCGTGCGAGACGCAGTGCCGTATCACCGTGAACCGATCGAAACGTTCCAGGCGCCCACTATGACGTTGCTCCAGGGTGGCGACTGTGACGACCACGTGCTGTTGCTCTGCTCGCTCGCATGGGCGTTGCGGTATCCCTTCGACGTGGTGCCCATCGGCGATTGGAACGATCCGAGTCACTACACGAGCCGACTCGGGAGTCCGCCGGATGACTCGCCAACGGGCGACGTCAATACGCGATGGGCGAGCTTCGAGACGACGATCGATGCGGTGCCAGGGGAACACGTTTTGGATGCGCTTGCGAGGATCGAGGGCGACCGGTGACGCGGTCAAAAGTCTTCGCTGTCGTCATGCTGCTTTGGGCGACGTTCTGGGCATGCGGCCTCGCCTTCGGGTGTTGCGTGGGATTTTGAAGTGTCTAGACGTTGCGTCGTCTGCATTGGACCGCTCGGCCTGGTCGCGGAATCAATCTGCGACGAGTGCTCGGCGCGGCTTGAGGCGCATCTCTACAGCGGAGATCCGAACGTCCGGCGCATCGTCGAATGGGCGGCGATGCGCGCGCGGCTTTACGCCCCCGGGGAAGGTTTCGAGAGCAGAGCTCTCAGAAAGAAGCAACGAAGTGGCAACTGAATTGACGGATCAACAAGTCGAGTTTTCGGCGCTCTTCACGCAGGTTGGGAAGATTTTCAACGAAACGTTCACGGAGGTCATGCCGAAGCTCGGCAAGGGCACGCTTGTGGAGCAAGCGACGGTTCTAGATCTCTTCGCTGCGAAGGCTGAACATCTGGCCGCGGCAATGCGGATCCTTGGTGAGCGGGCTACGGGAGTAGCGACAGAACTGCTCGATGAGTGAGGCGGATTGACTCGAATGTGCAGGGGGGGGACACTTTTGAATGAATGGCCGACCTGGATCTTTCTGGTGTCTCCGCTGATGCCGCCTCTGCGGCGAATGCGGCATTCAACGCGAAGCTGAAATCCGGGGGTGGTTTGAGCGATGCGGCGCAGGCGGGAATTCAGATCGGAGCGGGCGTCGCGGCTACTGCCGCTTGCGCTGCTACGGGTGTCGGAGCGGCCGTGGCGCCGCTCTGCGGGCTTGCGGGCGGCGCACTCGCCAAGTGGGCGGGTCCGGCGATCAAGGATGCTATCGGCTGGATCGGCGGCCTCTTTTCTTCGAGCCCTCCGCCCGAGCATTTGATCGAGCCGAGCGACGCCATTCCGGACCCGAACGGCGTCGGTGGCTTGTATGCACAATGTATGGTGGCGGATTATCTGCTCGTGAAGCAGCTCTCCGACCAAACTACGATCATCGGTCGAGCAATTCAGGCGGCGGACGGCGTTCCCGATGACGGCAAGATTTTGAAGAATCTCGCGACGCCACTCGGACTCGTTCCCGGTGGCGGGCCGCCCGGTGGCTCGCGAAACTTTTACCAAGCTCCGGGGCTTCCTCCGTACGAGTATGACGGAGACTACATCCCCCCGTCCTTCTACGCGCGCGGTGCAGCAGTCGAGATGCAATGGGGCTCCGGAGCAATCACGAACGCGCAAGCCGCGACGGCGATGAAAGCGATCTTGCAGGATGCGGCAGCGTGGAGTGACAAGCTCACGGTCGAGGCCACTCGTCAGGTGATGCTCGTGGCAACGGACATGGTGCTGAACCAGGCCTATCAGGATTCCGGCGTGCGCAACATGACGGGATCAGTTGCCGACGCTCACAATCTGTCGCCGGCTGCTCAGCTCGTGGAGCTCTGGAAAGTGCTCCACGGAATCACCAACGGCGTATCGTTTTTGATCATCCGGTAAAAGGGAAAACGTCTAGACATGCCGAACTACTCCCACGCTGTTCCGAAGATCTACGCCAGGCCATACAATTCGTTTCCGATACTCGAAGCGTCGGGCGCCAAGGCAGGGCATCCCGAGGACGCGTCGGTAGGAATGCCGCATATGATGACGGCCTCAAATGAGCCGTGGGCGTGGAATCAAATGATGGGGCAATGGCAGTACTGTCACACGATCAAAAGTGGGGACACGCTCTTCAAGCTCTCGGGGCTCTACTACGGAACGAGCTCGCTCTCTGGCGTGCATGCGATCTATGGCGTGCCGCAGAACAAATCGATTCAGGGTCCGTCTCCGGACAGTGGACTGATACCGGGCGATGTCATTCTCATCCCCGGCTTGCCGCAACCGTCGACGGCGCCCGCCGCGGCGGACACCATTCCCATGGGCGTCCCAGATCTGCCTCCCATCGGCATGCCCCTCCCAACGAGCGCCGGATCTCCGATGCCTGCGCCGGTGGTGTCTGGCTCGCCGCAAGGCTGGCCAACGGACTTGCCGTATCCCCCCGTCTCGATGCCAGCAGGGACGACGATCGATTATCCCTCCGACACGCTTCCAGAGGTGACGGTGGTGGGCGATGTGCCGCCAGGGTCGACCGAACCATTTTGGACGAACGGCAGGATCGCGATTGCGGCCGGTGCCGGTGTGCTCGGACTCGGAACGATCGTCTGGCTGGCAACGCGGAAGAAGAAGCGACGGAGGGCGGCCTAGAGCGCGGCAAAAGGCCATCATTCGATGAGCGAGCTATCCAACAATATTCGGTGGGCCCGAATCGAGTACCAGCCGGCGGAAGCGACGGTTGCGCTGACCTCGTTCATGTTGCCCGGAAACCAGGCGGGTCTCTCTGGTGCCGATTGCGTACAAGCGGCCGTGTACTTGGCGACGCTGCGCGATGTGGTGGCGAGCTACGACATTGCGACGGGCGGCCCGAGTGCTCGTCTGGCCATCTATCGGGACGGGCACCAAGTCGAGTACTTCGAGGGCAACGCGCAGCAAGGTATCGAGCGTGCCCGGCAGCTCGCGGGCAGTGAGCGCGCGTTTCTCGTAGTCGGCAACGCCGAATTTCGTGGGTGCGCTCTGTATCTTCGATCGGATTTGTTCGAAATCCCCGTCGATGCATGGGGCATGAAACTCGCGCTCGCGCTCGATCAGGTGCTTGTCAGGATGAGCACTTCAGAGCAGGCGGCTTCTCCGATGCAGGCGCAACCCGCGGTGTTCCCGCTCGCCGCGGTGATTGTGATCGTGACGGGCGCTGCTATTGCGCTGATTGGATCGGTTGCCGCGTGGCGCTACTTCGATCCTGACTTCCAGCGCGATGCGACGCTCGTGAACGCAGCCGCGGAGAGCTACACGGCGCGCCTTGCGGCGGCACAAGCCACGGGCACCATGCCGCCCGTCTCGCCGATCGAATCGGGCGCCGTCGATGCAGTGACACGCATGTCGAGCGACCGGAAGACCACGGATTGGCTGTGGGGTGCCGGTATCGCAGGCGGCCTCATTGCCGGCACGCTCATCTCCGTGAAGATTGCGGGCGGCTGAGAGGAGCCATGGCTCGATCGAAAGCTCCCTACTACGTCGCGGCGGTAGCCGGCGGCGTTTCTACGATCGTAGGTGGAGCATTGATCGCTGAAGCGTGGAGTGGGGATGCTCCGAAGAAGAGCGCGATCCCGGTCGGGATAGGATTTCTGTTGATCGGTGCGGTGCTCGCCTACGAAGGGACTCGTCGATGACACGCAATGCAATGATGGCGATTTCCCTCGCCGTGCCGGCCGTCGTGGTGATCGGCGTCGGTGCTACAGGTCGCAAGCCGACCACTGGCCGAAACCTCGCCACGATGCTCATTGGAGCTCTGGCGACGGCGCCAGTCCTCTATGCGGCGTTCAAGCAACATCCGGCGGACGGATCGATGGTTGCTCCACCGAAGGGATACGGCTGACATGGGCCTGCGTTGGATCGGTCCACCTCCGACCAAAGCGGAGCTCCGTGTGCTGCAAAACGCAGCGCGAAAGGGGCAGCTCCCGAAGAACGGGACCATTCGCCGCGCGACGCGTTCTCAGGCGGACGCGGCCATGAAGAGCTACACGCGGTTTCATTGGGGGGATGAGCCGAAGCGTGTGAAAAAAGTGACCCTGCCGAGCTACGCAAAGGGCGTGTACGAGCTCGGACGGTTGCGCGCCGTTGAGTATGAGACGCACAAGGGCGGCGAGCGCGCGGTGTGGGTGCACAAGTTTTCGAAGCCGTACCCATCGTTGACGGGGACACCCGGCGGCAAGCTCGGACCGATTGTCGGTGGCCGGGCATTCATCACGGAGCGAGGAATCGAAAAGTGAAAAAACGTCGAAGCCCAGCGCAGCTAAGAGCCACGAAAAAGATGATTGCGGCCAATCGTCGTGCTCGAAAAGGCGCGCGTCGCAAGTCACCGCGCCGAAAGGCTGGGCGTCGCAAAGGTAAGCGTCACACACATTGGGGATCTGTCAGTTCTCACCGGCGGCGGGTTAACCCGGGCCAGCCGGTTCTTTTGGTCAATCCGTCATCAGGAGGTACACGAGTGGCAAAGCGTCGTCGTCGGAAGTCGAAGTCGTCTCGAAGGGCAAGCAAGCGTCGGAACCCGAGGCGACGTCGCGCGCATGCGCGCACGCATGGGCGGCGTCGGAGCTTGCGGCGTCGTCGGAATCCGACGAGTGGCTATCGTCGCCGGAACCCGACGAGTAAGTGGGGAGCGGCGGCTATGTCGACCTTCCTCGGGCTCGTCACTGGCGTGGTCGCCTACGGCGTGAACTACGGAGTGGAATACATTCCGATTGCACCCATGTGGCGCTCGGTCACGTTCGGTGTGGGTGGTCTCGTCGGCTCAATCGGACTGTCGAAGTGGGGTTCGCCCACGCTCGGTGCCGGATTCGCGGGTGGTGTGGGCGCGCTTCTTATGGGTCGCGTCGTCACTCAAGTCCGCATGGCACAGATCGCTCCGTCGAGCTCTTCTCAAGCGATGCCCGGCGGCGCGAGTGCTGTCTACATGCGAAATCCGCGAGCTCGCCATATGGTGGGCGCAGGCGCGGTGTACACCCGTGACGCCGGAGCGGTGTACCAGCGTGAGGCGGGTGCCGCCACGACGATGCGGCGCCCGGCGTTCGGTCCGTCCTTCAAGGATGCCGGAGCGAGCCGGTACGTTCCCGGACCGGTGCGTTTCTACGGACCCGCATCCTGGGCCTACCAGGCGGACGCTGGACGTCCGAGATACGTATCGGCACACAATCAGCCGAAGTAACTTGTGTAAGCAGAGAGTCGCTCTGAGTCGGGCCTAGGGATTTCTCGAGAAACCAAAGACTTTTCGGTCAGTGCAGTAAGGAATCATACATACATGTCACAGCCCCAGCAGATTGCGATCAACACTCTCCCCTTCTGGTCGCGGTTCACGAACACCATCGATATGAGGTACAACGGAACGGACTTGCTTCGCACCGTGATGAATACCGGTCTACAGCGGATCGTGTTCGATTACCGGAAGGGCGAGCAGAACGTATCGGCACTCGAGGGCAGTGCAGCGACGGCGCGCGACACGATCCTTGTGCAGGCCAATCAGACGCGCGGTGGCGGCATGTATCACATTTTCGGTATTTCCTATACCAAGGATGGTTGGGCCTACGAGCGCAGCGGCACCGGTTCGAAGAACGGAATCATTCACACCTTCTATCCACCGAGTGCGATGCAGCCAGGCAACGGTGGGTTTGGGCCAGTGGTTCCGACTGTCGAGGATTGGCGCGCCGTCGATTCGCTGATGACTCACTTTTTCCTGGATAACTTCCGGACGCAGGTCAACATCGATGGTACTCGGCGCATTCTCGAGATGGGTCCCGCGCCGTACTACCCGGGTGTTGGTGGCGCATTCGGCGGCAACGTGGACACGCAAAACGGCGGCACGTTTATCACCAATTATATGCACATACAGGAGGGTATTACCTGGAACCCGGCCGGAGCCGTGGATTCCAATTTTCAGATCCTTCTCGAGTGCACCTACGATGTGGTCGTTCCGACGTGGACGACTCCCGATGGCGTGAATCCGTTCTTGGATCCCCCCGCGCCGTACGTCGGTGGCGCGAATCCGACGGCCATCGGACGCGTCTGGACGCAGGGCTATCTCACGAACCTTCACGGGCAGGAAGAATCGCCAACCTCGAACGTTTCCTGATTCCGCGGAAAGGAATCCCTTCCCCGTGGATCGCAGCTCGCTCATTGCGCTTGCAACCGACGCCGCTCGAGACCCCTCGAAGGCGTCGCGGATTGCAGGCTGGATCGCTGACGAGCTCCAACGGCTAAAGGCCGCCGGAGAAACAGCGACGCCGCCGGGGTACCTGTATCAAGGTGCCTTCGAGTGGGTGATTACGGCCGAGAATGTGGTGGTGGAGCCGCTTACGGGCGGTCCACCTATCACCGGGTCGGCTAATCCCTACATTCCGTTGCGCGTGCCCTTCGATGCGCTCATCATCAATCAATACGGCTGGGCCGAAGTGGCCTCGGCCAGTCCCCCGAGCACTGAGGAGGTGTCGGTTATCCAAGCGTTGGCGAGCGCTGAAGAGTCGCGAGATTTGTTCTCGTGCTCGATCGCCATCGATGGGCAAGCGTCGTTCGGCACCGATGGCACTGACCAATTGATGTTTCCGGCAAGCTGCGTTGTCGGAACACGGTTGCACCCGCGCTCGATGGCGTGGACGCTCCGCCGTAATCAACTGATACAGGTCAAGTTCCGAAATATCGCCAACGTCTATTTGGACGGCCTAAGCGGCGAGATTATGGCAATGCCGGTGCTCGCAAAAGCATGTGTTGGGTTCACTGTGCTGAACCTCGGGAGTCCGTAAATGTTGCGCGGATTAGGTACGAGCGTAGATGATGTGATTGCGCTCGCCCAGCGCATGGCCTCGAACCCGGCCGATAGCGTGGCGCTTTCGAGCCAGCTCGTGGACATGCTCGCGCAAATGCCGCCTCCGGCGAGCGAGCTCCTCTCTCGGCCAAAGTTCGACCGGGCGTCCCTTTGGACCCTCGGTTGCTCATTCGAGAATGTGCCGAGTACTGGCCTCGTTCCGCCGCAGATCATTCGTTGTCAGCATGACGTATGGGTGCGCGCGGTTCAGATCCAAGTGATTCCGGCGGTGCTCCCTCTCTTGCCTGCGGATCCTGACATTGCCGATTTGCAGGCCACCTTGAATATCTTGCGTTCAATGGTGTTCTCGCTCGGGACGAATCACCGGGGACTCGGCGCGGTGAATTGGCGTCTAGACGCGCGGCAAGGGTTCATCTCGTCCGGTCAAACGGAGATTTTGGCGCCCGCAGCGCTTGTTTCCGGAGATGGCCGTTATCCGGCGGCCAAGGATTGGAAGCTCCAGAAAGACCAGACGATCGAGGTGAGCATACAGAACCGTTTGGGCAGTGTGGGCTTCGAGACGAACGCCGATCCGATCCTGCGATGGGTGACGGTCTGCTTTTGGGTCGAAGAACTAGAGCAGCCGAGCGTCCAGTAAAGGGCATCTTGAGAAACGACGATGCAAAACTGAGTGGCTTCGGCACTGCCATGCCGGGTCGCGCAGCGTTGACGCTGAATACGGATGTCAATGCCGAGATGGGGAGCGTTTCTCTGTGGGCGTCAGTGCCGAATCGGGGCTTGCCGGCTCCGGCGTTCGTTCGATTCAACATGTTCGCGGTGACGGCGAACGAGCGGCAGCACGTTGCGAGTGCGTTTGCTGTGCCGGGCACGATGGGCGAGCTTATTGTGGTGTCCGGGCATATCGTCGACTCCTACGAAGTGTGGGTTCAGGCGACCAATCCGCGTCAAGATATCAAGGTCAATTTGACTGCGCGCGCGTGCTGCGCCGAACCGTCGGTGCAAGTGCGTCCGGACTTGTTGTCGCTCGCCATGGCGCCCCCGGAGACGGGGCTAGGCGAGCTCCAGTGGTTTCCGGTCATGCCTTGGGGGCCGAGCGGCGCGCCCGGCCTCGTCGTTGTTGCGGGCAGTGGTACCGCGACATTCCCGACCGGGTCTCGCCTCACGCATTGGCAAGCGCTCGGGCAAGCTCCGGGCGGTACGCTGGCATTCAACGGGTTGGCCACCGGGACTCCGTTTTCCGTCGGGCAAGCGTTGCCGGAGCGTGAAGGGTTCCCCGCTCCCCAGCTCATTACCTCAATCACGTATGCAAACCTCGTTTACGGTTTGTTCGAATTCGTGGTGTGAACATGGCAACACTCGCAACCGTCATACAGCCGACCCAAACGCCAATTCTCCTGGCGGATGTGGTGGGACGCCTCGCGAGCGGTTATGTGAATCTGTACAGCAAGATGCCGCCAAAGGATTTGTTGGCATTCGCCGCGGCAATGATCGGCGTGGAAAACAATGGGGGCGCCAACATCTGGGCGGGCAATGTCGGCAACATCACCTCTCCGGATGGGGTCTCGCCGACCGGCCGTGTATGGGCCGCCAACGGCTTGCTATTCATTGCCTACGATACGATCGCCGAAGGCATCGAAGCGTGGTGGCAGCTTATGTTTCGGAAGTACGCCCAGGTGCTTGTAGACGGCGCGATGGGGCAACCGGAGACGGCCGTGCGAGACTTGTTCCGCCTCGGCTATCTCGGCTCGGTGACGACTCCGGAGCAGGAAAAAAACTACGTTGCCGGCGTGCGTCGGTATCTCAAGCAAACCGAGCCGTTCGCACGCAAGGTGACGAACTACACCGCGCGTCCGTATGTGGGTGCGGCAGTGGCGGGCGGCAGTGCGTTCACGTTGGTCCTTCTGACCTATCTGTCGAGTCGTGGGGGATTGTTGTGAACCTCCACCATTCTCTAGATGGTGTGGTGCCCGCGGTGCGTCCGTACTTCGACGCATTGCTCGTGCAGGCCGAAAACTGGGGAATGCACCCTGTGATTGGCGACGCTCTCCGCACGTGTGCGGATCAAGCCGTTGCGGGCACTGTACCGCGCTCGTGGCACGTGCTCGGCCGTGCCCTTGATCTCCAGCTCCAGGGCGTGGACCCCTACCGCCGGCTCGGCGAGTGGTGGGAGGCGCATGGCGGCACCTGGGGGGGCCGGTGGACCGATAGCTACGGTCCGACGGGCGACTTCGAGCATTTCCAGTGGTCGGATGGGCAAGATGGCATTCCGGACTCCATTTGGCCCCAGGGTGAGGATTGCGACTCGGCGCGCGCGCGGTACCTGGCCTCTGATGCGGCGCAAACGCCCCCCGCTGACGCGCTCACGAGCTCGCGAGGGAGTCGACGGGTTCTGGCCTATGCCGTTGTGGGAGGCGTTCTCGGGGCGACGGTGGCGGTTCTAGCGAGGATCCATTATGCCTAGAATTCAGGGCGCTGCGGGAACGGGACCGACTCCCCCTAGCCCATCGGGCGGCGGAGGTGGTGGCGGCTCGGTGGACATGGCGGAGCTCGTTCAGGAGTTCGCGCCCTACGAATTTACTACGCCAGGAAATCCGGGTCCTCAGCTCGGCCCGAATTTCACGGGCGGCCCATTCACGATTTCGGCTGGGGGCAGTTTCACCTTGGCCACGATCCCGCTCGATGACGATAGCGACTACTCAATCACATACCAAGTGACGGTCCGGGATACGGCGAACAACCGCGCGAAGTGGAAAGACTCGCAAGATTGGGGGCGAGGGAGCGGCGGCGTGCCGACTCTCCTCGGTACGAGCGACGGGCCTGCACCGGTCGTGAACTCGATCGCGACTCTGGCCAATAACTGGATGGCACTCGTACAGAGCGGCAACAATGTGCTTCTTCAGATTACTACGCTGAACACTCAGCATATTAACGTTATTTGGGATGTCTACATCGTGGCGAGGCAACTGCCCGTAGCGCTATGACCGCCTACTACCCGAACACCCTGAACCCGTTCGCGCGTGACCCATACGCGACCGGAGCTCCGTGGCTTTCGGCGGCGAGCCAGTGCACAGATTCAGTGATTGGAGACAATTACAAGGGAACTATGGTGCTCTCTGGCACTGCGTTGACTTCATACAATGAAGAGAAGGGCGGTCTAGGCGCGGGGTTGACTAGCCTGTCCTATGTGCAGGATTACGCCGGGCGCGGCATGGGAGCGGTGCAGTTCAATACGCCGGGTTCGGCGGGCAACGGCAATGCGACCTTCGATCCCATTGCGGCGAAGATCGCTGGTACAGCAAAGGCGTTTTCGATTTTCCTGTCGGTGCAACTGCGAGCGGTCCCCGGTGGCGGCGGATTTACGTATCTTTTGAGTTTTGGCTCATCGGCTGGTTTGAACCCGTTCGTTGGGTTTTCAATCCTGACGGGTACGACCGATCTGGTGTTCGATCGGCGTAACGATGCAGGAACGCTGGTCAGAACGCCCGTTGCAACGACGCTTGGTACAACGCCGCACGTGATTGCTATTACCTATGACGGCGTGAACCTCAATTCGTGGATCGATAATGCCCAAATCGATACCAATTTCGCCTGGGGTGGCGGCGCCTGCACAGTCAATCGTTTCACGCTCGGCTGCTTGCGCTTGAATGGTGCGGCGAGCGGCTTTTCGAATATGACATTTGACCGGTTCGCGATCGCGCCTGGCGTCGCGATGAACACAACCCTGGTCGACTCCTATCGGCGCTATCTGATGCGCAGGGCTGGGATCTGATGGTGCTGCCGACCAGACGATCCACGTCGTTCCCGCGCGGGCGTGGCACCGCGCAGTGGCTTCCGACTCCCCCTCCGCCGCTGCCGCCGGGGAATGCGTTTTTTGTTGCGAACGCGGGATCGGATTCGAACCCGGGAACGTTCGCGCAGCCATGGCAAACGCTCGGTCATGCGGCCGCGGCGCGCACCTGGGTGGGAAACGATACGCTCGCGCTGAAAGCGAACGACACATTTACCGGCGAGACGCTCTCGCTTCTCGGTGGTGGCACGTTCGATGCGACTACCTACAATACAACGCTTGCGTCGGTGCAGGCCAGCGCGCAGGCGGCGTATCTGGCGGGCGCGACGTTCACCGGGTTTTTCAACGCGATGGTGGCCGCCGGCTTGAGCGCTCCGGATGCGACTACGGAGGCCACAGCCTATTGTGTGCTCCTCGCCACTCGAGATGCTGTGCGGGCGGCATTCGACGCCGCGGATGCTACGTCCGCATGGGTGCGAATCACTCGCTACGGCGAGGGCGTGAATCCGCGGATCGCTCCGGGCGGTGCGATCAACGTCGGCATTTCGATCGACCGATCGAGCGTTGGCGGCTGGAAAGTGAGCGACGTCGACGTACTCAATTGCCAGGTGTCTGGCATCGATTGGGAGCCGACGGCGGCCGGCGTAGGCCTCTGGGTTGAGCGATGTCGCATCTCGAACATTACGGGCATGCCTCTTCCGCCAGGTGGCGTGGACAACAACCCGCGCGTCGCCGGGTTCTTCAATGCGTGGGCGGTGCCGGTCGGCGCCGAGCTCGTGAGCAACGTGTGTTTACGCAACAACCGCTTTGAGACGAGCGACGCCGGTGCGTTCATCTGGTGGGGGAACGACTGGCTGATCGATGGGAACTATCAGGACTCGACGAAATACCAGCCAATCACGCTCATCGGCAATCTGCCGTATCCCGCCAGCTCCACACAGCGGTGCGTCCTTGTCGGAAACACCATCTACAAGCAGCAGGCTCTAGGCTGGCCGAACGGAACGACGGGCCTCCAGCTCGTTCGGCTTCTGAACTCTGTGGTGGATAACTGCGTCATCACGGACACGAGCGCTTCCGGAGACGGCACGGGGATCGATTTCGAGGCCTTCCTAGATCGCATCCTAGTGAACAACTGCCGGATTCTCAACTGCCAGGGCTCGCCGATTGCGATGGTCGCCAGTTCGAGCTGCACTCGGTCGATCATCTCGAATAATTTCTATGTGAACAACGGCCTACAGGGTGTGGCAACGAATGTGGGTTTTTGCCGCTCCGACCCCACCACGGCGAGCTGTTACAGCAACCATACGACGCGCGCGGGCACCGGCACGACGCAAAAGCTTTTTTCAGGGACGTCGCACTCGTTCCCGCCGAACGTGGCGACTGACACACCGATTACGGGATTCACATATGGGCCCGATAATGTAGTTTCTCCGCCCTAGTTTCAAAGAAAGAACAGATCCCCTATGTCGGTCATCAATATCAGGGTTTCCGGGCCCGCCCAGCTCACTGGAGCAGCCGCCACCAAGTACACCGTGCCCGCGAACGCGCAGCTCAGTCTCAAACACATTCACGTCGAAAACCCGTCGAACGCCGCCGTAGGATTCACGATGAGCATCGGTGCGGACGCAGCCGCAACGCGCATCTACGACAATTTCTCGATTAGCGCAGGCGGCGTGCTCGACGTGTTTTGCATGTATGTCTTGAATGCAGCCGAGATTTTGCAGGCGTTCGCTTCGGTTACATCGGTGTTGACTCTGACACTCGATGGCACCTTGATTCAGGTTCCCTAATAGGAGTGATTGCCCAATGGTTTTCGGTGCACTTGGAGTCATTCCGGATGTCGTGGAGTCGACCGATCCGGCAACCTTGCTCGCCAAGATTGCCGAATCGTTTACGGCCCAGGTGACTGATACGCCGGACTCTCAGCTCGTAGATGTGTACCTAGCCGGTGGTGGCGCGGGCAACGTTTGGGAAGCGACATTGCTCTATTCGACGGTAGAGAATGGGGACTTCCCTCAATTAGCCATTCAAACGCCGGTGGCTTTTTTCG
>JBOHTC010000284.1:0-3877 GCA_050733495.1 Gemmatimonadaceae bacterium
AATCCCTTCCCGGCACCTTCCGGCACCACAAATCAGGAGTGTCTGCAGTTGGTCCTGTTGCGGCCGGACGGGAGGTACACGAGCCCTTCCCGGATCACGTTTCAAGGGTAGCACGGCTCCACCCGTCACCCAATATCTTCTTGGATGGCCGTACCCAGACGGTGATCCCAGCGACAACTCCAATTGGGTCACCGTGGGCAGTCCGTGGAACATCGACGCGCAAGTCTTGGAAGACCCAGCGACGGTTTTCCAGCAGCAATTAACGCTAGACACGACGCCGACGTTCGTCACCGGACCAGCACTCACGGTGGAATTTAACTTGGAAATCGTGGCTCACGACTTTGAGGCGACGGAGTTCAGTTTTGGTTGGGGCGACGGCTTCGCATCCGTCATTCTCTACCTCGACAACCCCGCTTCCATCCCTTGGACGGCCGCCTCGACGTACGAGCTCGACACCGCTAGCGGCACTACTTCCGGCGCAATCGACATCGCCCCGGGAGTCCACACGGTCACGCTGATTCTTACGGGCGACGTGCTCACCTTCAAGCTGGACGGCACCATCATCGACAGCATCGCCTACACGCCCGACGAATTGACTCTCAACACGGTCTTTGTCGGCGTCGTGAACCAGAATGGCGGCTTGGTGCGGTGGCGTGCCTCTAACCTCTACGCATGGAATGGGCTAGTCTGACGGAACCCAAAACTTGCAACCATGCCGCATTGCCCTTAATCTCCCGCGTACACCGGCTTGATAACCCGGTGTGCGATTACTGAAGGGGGGCCGATGCTGAACCATCGACCTCCTTCTCTTTGGTCGCCGGTCTCGTTCAGGAGCCCGCCACGTGCCAACCAACCCGTATCCCCACCTCAACACAATCGACGCCACCACACCCCCGCACGGCCCCCCTTCAGGGTCGCCAGTATCCCGGGGTGTGGGGGTGGAGCCCCCGCCGTCGTCGTCGTCTCCTACTTCACTTGACAACCAAGAATCAACTGTCACCCGCGAGAGAGACATCGTGGATGATTTCAATAAATGGTGGAGTGAGAGGCGTCTGACGCGCAACGATCTAGGCGATTCACAGGCCGCCACCCCTACCGCTGACACCGCACCCACATTCGATGATTTTTCGAACGCCTCCCGCTTCAGGCATAGCGGGTGGCGGGTGAACCGTCGGCGGGTCTGGGAGAGCATGCTCCGCACCGCTCAATCCCTCTCCCGTCGACGGTCATTCGGCTCATGCGGCTCTATGAGTTGGATAGAGCAGTCGCACTCCACACCCGGCCGCTTCCGCATCCGGCACAACCACTGCAATGACCGGCTATGCATCCCGTGTGGCAACACCCGCTCCGTCAAGCTGCTGTCCGCCGTCCGTCACCTCACAAGCGGGAAAAAGCTCGTTTTCTGCACTCTCACGCTATGTGGCAAAAACGAACCGCTAACAAATCTGCTCGACAAGCTCTATAAATCCTTCCGTGCTCTGCGGGCACTCCCCATTTGGGAGCGTGTGATTGGCGGCTGCGCCTTTCTGGAAATCAAATGGAGTGACAAGGCCCAACGGTGGCACCCTCACTTGCACATCCTGATGGAGTCCAGCTACATGCCTCAGGGCGACTTAGCAGAATGCTGGCGGATGATCACGAAAGACAGTTTCATCGTCGACATTCGGCGCGTGGAAACTGAAGACATGGCGACACGCTATGTCACGAAATACGTCACCAAACCTTTAAGTCCAACATTCCTGAACACGCCCAAGCTGCTCGACGAAGCCTTGACTTCCCTCAAGGGCCGTCGCCTCATATTTTGCTTTGGTGAATGGTACGGCACACCGCTTGACACCGTGGAAGATGCCGATTTGGATTTCGAAGGCGACAATCCGGACTGGAAGTATTTCGCACCATTGGAATTAACGCTGGCACAGGCGACATCCGGACAAAAAGACGCACTTTTTATCATTCGGGCTCTTGGAGTCGAAGGACTTTGGAGAGCATCCCTGGACTCTTCTTGAAAGGATTCACATGTCTCTATATGACCGATTGAAGAAACTCTGGCGTCCATCGACTCCTCCCGCCCCTGCCGCGCAAACCATCATCGTCGACATCGAATTGCCAGACCACGTCGCCGACTGGCTCATGCGGATGTCCGCCAGCTACCATCAGTCCATCCCGGAAGCAATTGGCGAGATCATTCAAGAAGCACACGCGCACTACATGCAGAATGTCGCGTCGACTCAAATCACTTTGGACGGTCTGGACAACCCTAACGCCCGCCAACTTTCTGACGCCTTCCTCCCGACCATCGCAAGTCCCGATGGCGGCACCTTACACTTCCCGGACGCCCGCCCCGACTCCCGCCTCCCCAGTTGACTCTTTTTCCACCCTCCCTCTGACGGCGTGATGCCCCAATCCGACGGCGGCTAAAGTCCCCACAGTCAAGGGTCCGGTTGACCCGCCGCCTTCCGAGCACGCGGCGGCGGGGGCATCGGCAGTCCGCACCGTCCCGCCTGCGGCGTGATCGGTGGCGGAACTTCGCCGGTGCCCACCTTCGCCGCGTGTCGTCGAACGCCGCTGCGGCGGCTCCCCGCTGCGGCGGGGCTGCGGCCCCCATGTGGTGAGTACACCACGGGGCCGCGTCCCACCCGCGGCGTCCTGCCACGGCCGCCCTGGCGGCAAACGGGCTCGGCGTCCTGCCTCGCACGACGACGACGACGACGACGGCGGCATCCTGCCGCACGAAAAGCTCGGCGTCCTGCCTCGCACGACGACGACGGCGGCGAGCACGCCGCACGGCGGGGCGGCAACGGTGATGGGGGGCTGCGGCCGCTCCTGCCGCGGGGCCGCCTCGGCTCCTGCCTCGGCCCGGAGTACCGGGTTCCGGCCCCGTAGGCCGCCTCCCCCCATCACCGCCGCCGCCCCGCCGTCCCCCCCCCCCATAGGGCGAGAGCCCCCCCTCCCAGGGTCCAACTCGCTTTACAGTCCTGCTTGGTTTAATCCCTCGATGACGGCCCCTCCAATTTCAGGGTTGACTCAAACACCTAACAAAGCCGATACTGCTTTCGTAATCGCGGGCTTTGGCGGTTCCTTCGGAGCCGTCAAATTTCGCCTATGCATCCCTTACGAGGTGGTTTGTGAAATACCCACGTCCAAGGTTCAGAAAGGAACCGCCACATGCTGTTCAGAGGAATCATCGTCGGAGCGGCGTCGGGCAAGCTGGGAGCCCTAGTGGCGTCGCACAACAAGGGCGGCCAATACATGCGAGCCCGAGTCGTGCCGTCGGGCAAGGTGCCAACCCCATTCCAGTCAGTCGTTCGAAACGCGGTCGCGGGCCTAGTCCCCGTCTGGACGGGTGAGTTGACTGACGCGCAGCGAACCGCATGGAACGTCTACGCCATCAACGTCCCCGGCCGCAACGCCTTGGGCGATCCCATTCAATTAAGCGGCCAAAATTGGTACATCGGCTCCAACACGCTGCGCATTCAAGCTGGCTTGCCGCGCGTCGACGACGCACCGGTCATTTACAACCGGGGTGACGTGCCATGGGCTCCGGAAGTCCTGGCGTTCACGGATGACACTGGCACCATTTCCCTGAACTACGCGGCCGGTTCTCTCACGGGCGGCGATGCCAGCATCGTCCTGTTCCAAGGCAAGCCATTCTCCAACGGCCGTTCAAAGTACTACGGCAGCTTCCGCGTCGTCAACGTGTTCAACGAAACCGACGGCTCCACGGCAACACTCGCTGGATGGGGCGGTCCCAATCCCTTCCCGGCACCTTCCGGCACCACAAATCAGGAGTGTCTGCAGTTGGTCCTGTTGCGGCCGGACGGGAGGTACACGAGCCCTTCCCGGATCACGTTTCAAGGGTAGCACGGCTCCACCCGTC
>JBOHTC010000285.1:0-2758 GCA_050733495.1 Gemmatimonadaceae bacterium
GTACGAGGCCATCTCCTTTTGTTTGCATCCGAGCCGGATCTGAGCTCCGGCGTCGGGGAATCCGGCGACGAAGATGACGGCAGGTAATGGCTGGCCGGGCTTCGCATCAGGCGGATCGTAGAGATCCATCGTTTGAGCGCCTCGGTACTCAATGTCACGTCGAACCGTTACGGCATCCATGCCCGGGATTTGATAGACCACGGACTGTCTGGTGATGGGATGTCTTGTCTCGTCGCTCATGCCTTTCCTCCAGAAATGCAAAAGCCGCCGGGCATTCGCCACGACGGCTTCGTCAACAGATCGGGTCCGTTGGAGGTTGGAATGTAGCAAGCGAGTTGCGTCCATTGCAAGCGTTGGAGATGTCGGCGCCACCACATTCGCAACATCCATGTTGTGGCGACCGCCTTCGCGGCCGCAAAACCGTGATGCACCGCATTCCCCGCGCGGAGCGCGGAGCTAGATCGGGATAGGGGAGAGCCTCGCGGCTCCGCCCCTCCCACACCACCGTGCGTACGGGTCCGTACACGGCGGTTCGGCTGGTTGAACTGTCAGACAAGCAGACGTCGAAGACCAATGGAGTCGAAGAATGCATTGGGCAGCGCGTAGGACAAAGCTTTACTCGCGCTCAGCCGCCACGGGCCTTTGCCACTACTCGCCGTATTTCTGGCCAGTTCGTCGCTCACACCTCGTAGCTTCAGCTCGCGATATCGCTTTCTCGGTGTTTTCCACCGGTTCCACAACAGCGACCTCAGTCGCCGTCGCAGCCATTGATCAAGGTCTCGAAACGGCGTTCGTGTTTCGCTGTAGCCGTAGTATCCGTGCCATCCCGTCAAGTACCGGTTTAGCTCTTCCACGATCCGCTCCAGCTTGCCGCCTCGCTTCCGTCGCGTCAGCTCTCCAAGCCGGTCCATCGCACGAGCGATCGACTTCGGCGCAATGGTGCGCCTCACCTTCGCCTCCCGCGTGAACGTGAACCCCAGGAACTTCCGCTCGTGCGGTCGTCCCACCGCGCTCTTCTTCTCATTCACACGAAGCTTGAGTTTCCGGGTGATGAACCGGGTGATGTGCTCCATCACCCGACCCCCTGCCCGTTCGCTCCGGACGTAGATGTTGCAATCGTCCGCATAGCGCACGAACCGAAGCCCCCTTCGCTCCAGCTCCTTGTCGAGCTCGTCGAGCACGATGTTCGACAGCAGCGGCGAGAGAGGTCCACCCTGTGGCGTCCCTTCCTCGCTCGGACTCACCACTCCCCCTTCCAGTACACCTGCTCGCAGGAAGCCGCCGATCAGTTTGAGCATCCGCTTTTCACTGACCAACTGCGCTAACCGGCTCATGAGCCGATCGTGGTTGACCCGATCAAAGAACTTCTCCAGATCCAGATCCACCACCCATCCATACCCGTCGGCTTGATACTGCTGCGCCTCCGCGATGGCCCCATGTTGCGAGTGTCCCGGTCGGAAGCCATGGCTATGGATCGAGAACGTAGGGTCCCATTGCTTTTGCAACACCTGCAGCATCGCCTGTTGGACGAATCGATCCAGCGCCGTTGGGATTCCAAGCATCCGCTTGCCTCCGTCCGGTTTCGGAATCTCCACTCGTCTGACCGGTTGAGCCTTATAGGCACCGCTCAGCAACTCTTCCCTGATCTCTTTCCAATGTTTGATCAGGTATCGCGGCAGTTGATCGACTCGCATTCCGTCGACCCCTGGGCTTCCCTGATTGGCCTTGACCCGTCTCAACGCTCGTTTCAGATTCTCCGTCTCACAGACTGCCTCCATCATCCGCTCACTACCAGTCGGGTGTTCGGCTTTCCCCTTCGCCACGGGCGCTTCGGTCCCTCCACCTGCTTGCCTCAGGGCTTCACCCTTCGGTCCGCACGCGAAGGCCAGTTCCATCTGGCTTTTCTGCCGCTTTTCGCTCATGAGTTGGTGGTTCCTACTAACCGCTCCATTTACCCTCTTGCGAGGGAACCGTTCGGGCCTTCAGCAGCTCTTCGCTGCCTACTACGCCCTCTGCTGACTTCTGTACGCCGATCAAGTTCCCTTACGGTCTCCTCAGTCCCGTTTCCGAGACAGACGCACAGATCTCCCGAGGTAAGTTCGATCGCCTTCAGCACACAACCGTCGGGTCTACGTTTCACGCCTTTGATGGATATGGACTTCGCAGTCAAATGCCTGCTCGTCCGACGCTCACGCCTCAGTACCCGCTTCTTGTTCATCGGCTCATGCTTTTGCTCCACGCTTCTTTCAGACGCTTCCTCGCGAAAGCCGCCCTTGCGCTTCGCTACCCTTCACCTCCATCAGGTTGGGAAAGGACTTTCACCTCCTAGCTATCGAACATGCTCGGCACACATTGTGCGGCGCGCCTTCGCGCGCGGCGGATCGTCCGACCCTAATCCGGCGCGGAGCCGCCTTCTTCGGGCTCCGCATATAATCCCCGCCCCTTATGACGACCACGCGCATCAAAGAACTACCCCAGCACCTCGGAGAAAAAGTCACCATCACCGGTTGGCTGTACAACAAACGCACCTCGGGGAAGCTGCAGTTTCCGATCATTCGCGATGGCAGCGGGTATCTGCAGTGTGTCGTCTTCAAAAAGGAAGTGACCGACGAGACGTGGAAGGCGGCCGACGAAGTGACGCAGGAGTCGTCCGTGCGAGTGACGGGGACAGTGCGGGAAGAAGGTCGCGCGCCGGGTGGCGTCGAGCTTGGCGTGGAGACGTTCGAGATCCTCGGCGCTGCGGGCGAGTATCCGATCT
>JBOHTC010000286.1:0-59171 GCA_050733495.1 Gemmatimonadaceae bacterium
GATGGGCGAGCCTGTACTGCACCTATTGCGGAACTCCCTCGATCACGGGATCGAGACCCCATCAGAGCGAAAAAAGAACGGCAAGCCTCCGGTTGCCACTCTCACACTCACCGCGGAACGTGATCGCGCGACGGTCCTGATACGAGTGACCGACGATGGTCGCGGAATCGACCAGTCGAAGGTGCTCCCGCGTGCGAAAGAGCTTGGTCTCGTCGGCGCCGAAACCACGAAACTGTCGGAGGAAGAGCTGGTGCGCATAATCGCGCGTCCCGGGTTCTCGACCGCCGATAAGGTCACCGACATCTCGGGGCGCGGAGTGGGTTTCGACGTCGTTGCGAGCCGCGTTCGGGCGCTGGGTGGATCGCTCGAGGTTCACACCGACGCCGGGCTTGGCACCAACGTCAGCATGAGGCTTCCTCTCACCGTGGCGATCTCGCGCGCACTCATCGCACGGGTCGACAAGGAAGTGTACGCGATTCCGCTGACCCACGTTCTCGAGACGTTCTCGCTCTCTCGGCCGATGCTGCAAGAGATAAAGGGCAGAGAGGTCGTCGCCATTCGCGACGACGTCTTTGCCGCGGTCTGGCTCCGGGATCGCGTCGGCCTACCGGCGCCCGACAAATCGCGCGGGCAAGTGGTATTGGTGGAACTTGCCGACAAGCGCGCGGCACTCATCGTCGACGAGTTCCTAGGCCAGCAGGAAATCGTCGTCAAACAATTCGACGGCGTCGATGGAAGCAGGACCCTCTTCAGCGGTGCCACCATACTTGGCGATGGCGCGCCAGCACTCATCGTCGACGCCTCAACAATACTCTGAAATGACAATTCCCCGCGAATTCGAAGCAGCCGGTACCGGCAACACTCTACTCAGCACAGCTCGACTCGACGCCCTACGCGAGGTCGCGAACATCGGAGCGGGTCACGCCGCCACGGCGCTCTCCACTCTCACTGGAACGCGCATAATGATCAGCGTCCCGATGGTGAACGTCGTTCCGCCGGGCGATTTCGTGCCAGAGATAGCGGCCGACGTCGAGATCGTAGCCGTGCAAATGCAGATGTCGGGACACATTGGCGGTCAGACCGTTTTTCTTCTGGCGACTCCGGCGGGTCTCCGTCTCGCGGAACGGATGCTTCGCCGCAACCGCGGCACGTCGCAGAGTCTCGGTCAGCTCGAGCAGTCCGCGCTCAAGGAAGCCGGAAACATTCTGGCTGGCGCGTACCTGACGGCGTTGAGCGAGTTCCTCGGAATGAACCTCATGCTGTCGCCGCCATCGTTCACGACCGGGGATTCCGCGCACGCGCTAAAGGCCCTGGGCGACCGTGCACCGGTCGCGCAGTCTCCGATTCTCTGTGTCGAAACGGAGTTCTTCCTCGAGGAGCCGGTCGAGAGTCTCCATGGATTCTTTTTGCTGGTTCCGGATTCGTCCGCGTTCGACGCCATCTTCCGCGCGGTGCGCGTAGACTGAGCCAATGACCCCGGCGGCAACTGCCCACCCACCGGCAGCCGCGTATGGCGGAGAGGTCGACATCCTGCGGTCCTTCGCCCGGCGGATCGATCCGTCGGACGCGGGTGCGTACAACAACCTCGGCGTCCTCTATTTCCGTAAAGGACTCACCGACGAAGCCATCGTCTCGTTCTCGCGCGCGCTCGCGCTCGACGAGCGGATGGGCGTCGCACGCAGAAATCTCGAAATCGCATACGGAGAGACTGGGCTCCTCGAGCGCCGCCTGCACGAGCTCGAGGAACGGCTGCGCGCGAATCCGGAAGATCTGGAAGCGCTCGTTCAAAGCGGTATCGCCGAGAAGACGGCTGGAAGGCTAGAGCGGGCGCATGCCCTCTTCCAGCGCGCGATCGATCTCGACGCGAACAGCTCCGTTCTCCATTTCCTTTTCGCCGAGACGCTTTACAATCGTGGGCTGCATGAGGAAGCGATGCGTTCGGTGCGGCGGTCGATCGAGCTCAACCCCGAAAATCCCGACGCTCTCTACCTGATCGGGTTCATCCTCGGCGATCTTGGCCGTGGCGAAGAGGCAGCGGAAGCGAACCGTCGCGCGGTGATGCTGAATCCGACGCTGGTGCGGGCGCAGGCCAATCTTTCGCTCGAGACATTCCGCCAGGGGGTGACGCCGAGCCGTCAACAGAAGACACCGGCCGGGGCGCACATCACGCTGGGACGTGCGCTGCGACAAAAGGGCTATTTCCAGGAAGCTCTCCGCGAGTACGAAAAAGCTATCGAGGGCGGCGAGGCGAACGCCGAAGTCCTGCACGCGATGCTGGAGCTGTACCTCCTGCAGCGCGACACTGGCTCGGCAATCGCGACGGCGGACAGGTTCGCGCGGGGATTTTCCCCGACTGCCAAGACGTGGAACGGTCGCGGCGTCGCACTGCAGCTCGAGGGAAGGCATGCTGAAGCCGAAGAGAGCTACGGACGCGCGCTGGAGATCGACTCGAGCTACCCGTTCGCGCACAACAACCTCGGCGTCCTGGTGTGGCACAAGGGCGATACGAAGAGCGCCATCAACTGCTTCAGACGCGCGCTCCAGGCTCCGTCTCCGCCGGTCGAAGGGCGGCTCAACCTCGCGCTTGGACTCTTTCGTCGCAAGCACATCGATCTTTCACTCGAGGCATACCGCCAGGTGTTGAGCACCGCACCCGAGCACCCGGTGGCCTGGAACGGGATCGGATTGATTCTCGTCGAGCTCCTCAAGTACTCGGACGCAAAGAACGCATTTGCCCGCGCGATCCAGGCAAATCCGGATTTTGCGGAGGCGCACTACAACCTGAGCTTTACTCTATCGAACCTCGGCGACTTCGCGGGAGCGCTGCGCGAGACCAAGCGCGCTCTCTCGCTGGATCCGATGTACACGCCGCAGAAGCTCGAGCTCGCGATCGAGCTTCCACACGAAGAGATCAGGCTGACCGTCGCTCCACCGATTACAGAATCGGACACGTCGGTCGATCATGTTCAGGATTTCCATTTCGATCCGGCGATAATCGAGGCGCTTTTTGCGACGAAGCCTGTACGACCGGAGCCCGCGACCGAAGATCCGATGGCCGGCTTCATGCTCGCGCGCGATTTCATCACGAAGGGTCTCTACGATCGCGCGCAGGCCGAAATCGCGCGTGTTCTGGCGCGGGGCGGTGACAGGATCGTCGGTCTCGTCCTCGCGGGAGATGGCTTCGCGGCGCAAGGTCTCCACGGCGAGGCCCTCGAGCGCTATCGTCGCGCCCTCGACCTCGAGGAGACGAATACGTTCGCGCGGCAAGGCACGGCGCGGTCGCTCCTGGCGCTCGGGCGCGCCGAACAGGCGAGACCATATGCCGAGGCGCTCGTGGAAGCCGGTAGCACCGACGTCAATCTTCTGCTCCTGGCCGCCGAGGCGCGCGTCGCGTCGCTCGATAAGCCCGGCGCAAGAGACATCCTGCTGGCGCTCCGCACGACGGAGGGCAGAAACGCGAATGTGCTCAAGCGTGTCGGAGATTTATATGGCGCTCTGGGCGATTCGAGCGACGCGATAGCCGCGTATCGCGCGAGCCTGGCTATCGACGAGCGTCAGGTGGAAACCCGGGTTGCGTTGGGACGCCTCCTCGCAAAAGCCGGCGACGACAGCGGCGCGATCCGCGAGCTGGAGACAGCACTGGTGACCGCGCCCAATCACGATGCGGCAGTCGTAGAGTTGGTCGGACCATACCGCAGAACAGGACGATCACGCAGCGCGCTCCCGCGTGTCGTCGCGCTCGTACGCCGCGATGTCTATCACTTCGCGGGACTCATTGCGCTCGGCGAGATACTGATCGACCTCGCTCGGGAGGGTGACGCACTGAACGCCTTCGAGCGCGTGCTGCGATTCGACCCGAATCACGGTGAAGCACTGCGGTATTACAGGCTCCTCCAGCGGGGGAGGATCTAATGGCAATCGAAGGCCCCCTCCGTGAGCTGGGCATCCACGACGTTTTTCAGCTGCTCGATCTCAGCCGGAAGACCGGAACGCTCCGCATCACCTCGCCGGAACGGAACAACGAAGGAAGCGTCTACTTCGATTCCGGCGCTATCGTCGCGGCCACGATGAAGAGCAATCCGCACCTTCTTGGCACGATCCTCGAGCGGTCCGGGAAAGCGTCGCCCGCTGATCTGGCGCGCGCGACTGCAATGCAGCGTGCTGGAGACAAACGGCGGGTTGGAGAGATTCTCGTCGCGCACGGGATCGTGACGCCGCGCGACATCGATCGCTTCATGCGCCTTCAGATCGAAACGGTGGTATTCGATCTGATGTCCTGGTCCGAAGGGTTCTTCTCTTTTACCGAGGAGCCGCCGCGTCCGATCCGGAAAGACATTGCCGTCCGGGTGAGCACGGAATCGCTGCTGATGGAAGGAGCGCGGCGCATCGACGAATGGTCGCGCATGGCCGACAAGATCCCTGACGCCCGCGTGCTTCCGCGCCTCGCTCCGCTCGACGACGGACCGGAATCGTTCATCGATCTGCTGCCGCGAGAATGGGAAGTGCTGTCGGCCATCGATGGCGAGCGAAATCTGCACGAGATCGCGAAGCGGCTCGTGCTGCCGGAATTCGAGGTCGCAAAAATCATCTACGGAATGTTGAGCACTGGTCTCATCGAGATCGCGCCACACGATCAGCGACCGGCGCATGTCTGAGGCAACGCGCACACTCTTCGCGCCCGCGATCGGCGAAGCCGAGCAAACCGCGCTCCTGCTCGATTCCGCTGGAGCGCCACTCGCCGGGAGCTATCTCGACGAAAATGGCCGAGACATCTCGGGTGAAATCGGGAATGCGCTCAGCGGTGTGGGCCGCGAGGTATCCCGCTCTATGCGGCTGCTCGCTCTCGGAGCGTGGACGGCGGTGGTTGTAGAAACCGATGCCGCGACGATAGCGCTGGCGCCCGCGCCGCAGGACTCCGTCGTTCTTCTGGCGTCGTCGTCGACAGTTCCTCTCGGGCTCGTTCGCCGCGTACTCGCGCGTTCGACGGCGCTGGCGATCAACTGGATGCAGGGACGCTCATGAAAGGCGCGTTGGCGGAAGTCGTTGCCACACTCTCGCATCTTCCCGGCGTACTCGCTGCGATGATTGTCGGGGCGAACGACGGACTGATCGTCGAGACGAGCGCCATGCGTGGAGCTGCGGCCGGCGCGCCTGATTCGCGTCGGCACACGGCTGCTCTCGCGGCCTATCTGTACTCCAAAGTCACACGTGCTTCTGACGCTGCTCGGCTCGGCACTCCCATTTTCATGAGGCTCGAAGCCGAGCGCGGACAAATCTGCATTGTGGGCGCTAGCGACGTCGTACTCGTCACGATCGTCACTCCTGACGCGAACCTTGGACGAGTGAGACTGGACATGATGAAGGCCGCAAAGGACAAAGCGTGAGTCAGCCGACGGTAGCGGAACCCTGGGTCGCTGCGCCGCTCAAGCGGCTCCAGGAAGACGCGGGCCTCATTTCCGGGGTTCTGCTTTATCCGAGCGGAAAGGCGGTGGGGCAGTTCGGGTTCAGTCAGGCGGCGGACGTTATGTCTGTCTGCGCACTGACCTCGGCGATCAACGCCTCGGCGCGAGAGCTGGGGAGGCAACTCGATGGAAAGCCGTTTTACGAGATGCATCACGCGGGCGCGGAGCGGCAGGTATTCATGGCCCGGTGCTCCGCGGGGTCGCAGGAATTCCTCTTCGTCGGAGTATTCGACAGCGAGAGCTCGCTCGGCGTGGTGGAGATCTACTTCGAGGAGTTCCAGAAGGCGCTCGCCGCGGTCCGGCCTGTGGCCGACGTGCCAGCAATCCGTCCCTCCGGAGACTTCGAGGGTGAGCTGAATCGGAGCCTCGACAAGCTGTTCGGTCCTCTGCGCAAATAGCATGTCCGTCGTCAACTACGGCACTCGTGAGATCACGTGCAAGATCGTGTACTATGGACCCGGACGGTCCGGAAAGACGACGAATCTGCAACACGTCTACTCACAGCTACCGGAGGAGCGAAAGGGGAAGATGGTGTCACTCGCGACGGACACCGACAGAACGCTGTTCTTCGATTTCCTGCCGCTCGATCTCGGCACGATCTCCGGGTTTGCGACGCGCTTTCAGCTATACACGGTACCCGGTCAGGTGTATTACGCCGCGACGCGTAAGCTGGTGCTCCAGGGAGTGGACGGCGTGGTCTTCGTCGCCGACAGCCAGTCGCGACAGCTCGCGGAAAACATCGAGAGTCTTCAGGATCTGCACGCAAATCTCGCTGACGAAGGATTCGATCCGCGCACGATTCCTTTGGTGATGCAGTACAACAAGCGGGACCTGCCGGCCGCCGAAATAAGCCCGATCGATGATCTGGACGAGACGCTCAACTTTCGTGGGGTTCCGCACTTCGCCGCAAATGCGATAAATGGCGGTGGAGTTTTCGAGACCCTGCGGAGTATCGCGTCAATGGTTCTCGGACGCCTCAGTGCTCCCTCTACAAAGGACGCCTGAGTCGTGGCCGCCGAGAAGAAGGAGGACGAAGAGGGGGGCGAGTTCGCCGAATTCATGGCGGACATCAGCCAGGAGATCGCCCAGCGAGTGGCCTCGCTCGAGCCACCACCTCCCGGTCCCGAGCAGGGCAAGAAGACGCCGGTTCCCGCGCCCGACGCCGGCATGATCGCGGAGTGGGAGAACGTTGCCGACAGGATCATCGAGGAGATGCGCTGATGGCTATCAAAGGTAGCCTCAAGGAAGCGAGTCTCCCGGACGTTCTGCAGCTGTTGTCAATGGGAAAGCGAACCGGCTGCCTCGGTCTGTCGTTCCACGACAGCTTCGGGTCCATCTACTTCGATACCGGTCGCATCTGTCACGCAGCCATCGTGAACCGCCCGCTTGATACCGAGAACGCGGTGTACACGCTTTTCACATGGACGAGCGGCACCTTCAATTTCGAGCAGGGAGTCGAGCCGGAGGAGGGAGCAGAGAAAGTATCGCTCGATCCGCAGTCTGTTCTGCTCGAGGGCGCGCGACGCGTAGACGAGTGGTCACTAATCGAGAAGAAGATCCCGAGCTTCGACGTCGTGTTCAGCATCGACCGCCCGCGGCTCACCATGAACAGGGATCCGCTCTCGCCCGAGCAGGAAGCCCTTCTTCCGTTGATCGACGGACACCGCGACATCAATGCCCTGATCCGCGATTCGGGACTGGGTGAATTCGAGATTGGCAAGGCGCTGTATGGACTGATCAACGCTTCGTTTCTTCTGCCGGTGGGGCGCAAGCGGACGACTCCGACGCTCCCGAGAAATGCCAGCCCCCTCGAGCGACGCGAGCTTGCGAGCGCGCTCTACCGCGCCGGCATGCACGACGAAGCGCTACGCGAGTTTCGCGCGCTCGTGGAAGAAGCTGCGGATCCCGTCGCGTCGTTTCATCTCGGGCTGATCGCACTCCGGCGCAAGGAGTGGGCAAGCGCGGTCAATGCTTTCATGACGGCCGCGCCGAATGCGCCGACCAAGACTTCGTTGCTGCACAATCTGGCGATCGCATACGAGCAGCTCGGCCAGCTCGGGAAAGCGAAGCTCGTGATCGATCGCGCGATCGCCGCCGGAGGCAAGGGCGACCCGCTCATACAGCTCGAGTCCGCCGTAATTTCCGCGCACCTCGGCGATCTTCAGGGGGCGAAGGTGTCTCTCAGTGAAGCCCGAAGTCTCTGGACATCGAGTCCCCCGCCACCCGTTTGGTTTCACTACGCCGCAAGAGTCGCGGCGATGACGGACGACCCCGATCGAGAGATGCTGCTGTTGTCTGCGGCGGCCGAGACGCATCCCGAGTCGCCGATTCTGCTCAACAATCTCTCGGCTGCGTATCTCAAGCGCGGCGAATACGCGCACGCGCGTGATGCCGCCGAGAAGGGAATCGCGCTCGCTCCCGAGCTCCCGCAGCTCCGCCGAAATCTCTCCGCCGCGCTCGAAGGGATTGCGACGGAGGCGCGCGCCGCGTCTCAGCCGGCGATCAGCTCCTGACAGTCGCCGCGCAATTGACGCACGGCGACGACGCCGGATTTCGCGCGCTGATGGACAAGATCACGCGTGATCGCGGCTTTCAGTGCGCGAGCTACAAGGACAAATGTCTGCGTAGACGCATTGCCGTCCGCATGCGAGCCAGGAACGCCTCCATGTGCGACGAGTATTCGGGCATCCTCGATGCCGATCCGCGCGAATACGACCGTCTTATGAGATCTCTGACGGTTAACGTCACGAAATTCTTCCGGAACCGGGAGACCTTCTCAGCGATCGATCAAAAAGTGATACCAGCACTGATGGACGGTTCGCACCGCGAGATCAGAGTGTGGAGCGCCGGATGCGCATCCGGTGAGGAGCCATACTCGCTCGCGATGCTGATGCACGCGTCGGCGACGGCGTCCAAAGAGGCCGACCGACTCGACGCAGTCTCGATCGTCGGCACCGACATCGATACCGCGTGTCTGGAAAGTGCGAAGCTCGCGGTTTACGGCGAGCAGGCGCTAACCGAGACCCCGCTCGAGCTCAGACAGCGCTACTTCCACGAGATGTCCGGATTATTTACTCTCGCCCCGGAGCCGCGACGCCAGGTGTCGTTCCAGTGCAGCGACCTGCTGCATTTTCGGCCGCCGGTCGAGCAGGCGCATCTCATTATGTGCCGGAACGTCATTATTTATTTCGAGCGGGAGGCGCAGGATGCACTTTTCTCGCACTTCCACGAGATTCTCGCGCCCGGAGGATTTCTCGTTCTCGGAAAAGTCGAAACGCTGCTCGGTCAGGCGAGAGAGCTTTTCTCGCCGGTGAACGCGCGCGAGCGCATTTTCCGGAAGGTTTGAAATGCCCAGCACCGCGGGCGCAATCGCCGAGACGGCCTCGACTGTACTGATCGTCGACGACAGCTCGTTCATGCGAGCTCTGATCGCCGAGATGGTGGAATCGACCAGCGAGTACCGCGTGATCGGAACGGCGTCGGACGGGCTGGAGGCCATCGAAGCAGTTCGCACCCTTCATCCTGATATCGTGACGCTCGACATCGAGATGCCAAGGCTCGACGGATTGCAGGTACTCGAGACAATCATGCGCGAGATGGCGCGGCCGGTCGTGATGCTGAGCGCGGCCGGATCGGAGCGGGCCAACGAGATGACGCTGAGAGCCCTCGAGCGGGGCGCCGTGGAGTTCGTGAGAAAACCATCCGGACCAATCAGCATCGACTTGCTGACAGTTCGGCAGGAGCTCATCGCAGCGCTCAACGCGGCGCGCGCGGTGAACATGGCGAGTGTTCGCACAATTCCGGGTGCAGTGCCAGTCAGCGCCGAGACCGTCCCGAAGAAAGACTCGGGCGCGGCAACGCTGGCAGTGGTCGTGGCTGCGTCGACTGGCGGACCACGCGCGCTTGGCGAGATAGTACCACACCTGCCTGATGATCTCGGGGCGGCGGTGCTCGTCGTTCAGCACATGCCGCGCGAATTCACGCGCACCCTCGCGCACAGACTCGATCTCATGAGTCCGCTACCTGTTGCAGAAGCCGTCGAAGGGGAGCCCGTTCTCGAGAATCACGTCTACCTCGCGCCCGGCGGGTTTCACCTTACTGTGCGCGGGACGATAGGAGGAGCGACCGCGCATCTGGACACGTCGAAAACGTTGTGGGGCGTGCGGCCCGCGGCCGATCCTCTATTTCGATCGGTGGCTTCGGTGTTTGCAAAGGCAACGATCGGCGTAGTCCTCACGGGGATGGGCCGCGACGGAGCTGATGGGTTGCGATGCCTGCGCGAGTCTGGCGGAATTGCTGTCGTGCAGGACCGCGATAGCTCGATCATCTATGGAATGCCGCAAGCGGCGCTCGAGATGGCTGGTGCTGATCGCATTGCGCCCGCGCGCAAGATCGCGCGGGTTATCACCGATCTGTGTCGGACGAGAAAGCGAGGCATTGGCTGATGGCCACACCCGGGGTATCGTTCGCTGTTCGTCGCCCACATTGGAGAGCATTCAGGGAAATGATGACGGAAGAAAAGGGTTTCCATGCGTAGGATTCTCGTGACGGGCGCTGCCGGCTTCATCGGCAGCAACTTCGTGCAGTTCTGGGCGGAGCATCACCCGGCCGACACCATCGTCGGGCTCGACGCGCTCACGTATGCCGGCAACCTCGCCAATCTGGAGCCCGTCGCTGCTCACGAGCGATTCACGTTCGTGAAGGGCGACATTCGCGATGGCGAGAGCGTTCACACGATCATCAAGCGGGATGGAATCGACACGATCGTACACTTCGCCGCGGAATCGCATGTCGACCGCTCGATTCATGGTCCGGATCCTTTCATCGACACCAACGTTCGCGGCACTCACGAGCTCCTGAAAGCCGCGCGCGCCGCGTGGTCAGAGGACTGGTCCGGCGGGGCCAGACGATTCCATCACGTCTCGACTGACGAAGTGTACGGGACCCTCGCCCCGAACGCGCCGCCATTTACCGAAGACACAGCCTACGCTCCGAATTCACCATATGCCGCGAGCAAGGCCGCGTCGGACTTTCTGGTTCGGGCGTACCATCACACCTACGGGCTGCCCGTAACGACCACCAACTGCTCGAACAACTACGGCCCGTATCACCTGCCGGAAAAGCTCATTCCACTTGCGATCGTCAACGCTCTGGATGGGAAGCCGATTCCGGTCTACGGCGACGGACAGCAGATTCGAGACTGGCTCTACGTGAGAGATCACTGCCGCGGAATCGAGCGTGTCCTCGAGAAGGGCAGACTTGGCGAGACGTACAACCTTGGGGGAAACTCGGAGCGCGAGAACATCGACGTCGTGCGGGAGATCTGTCGTCACGTCAACCAGATCTTCGCCGAGGATGAAAAGGTGCGGGAGCAGTACCCAAAATCGCCGGCTGCGCTAGGCGGGGATACCGCGGAGCTGATCACGTTCATCAAGGACCGGCCCGGCCACGACCGGCGCTACGCGATCGATGCAATGAAGGCGACGTTGGAGACAGGCTACGGGCCGGCGGAGTCCTTCGAAACGGGGCTTATCAAGACGGTCAGATGGTTCGTCGCCAACGAAGTTTGGTGGCGCTCGGTGATGGATGGGAGCTATCGTGACTGGGTCGAGCTGCATTACTCCCCGGAGAAGAAGACGGCGAAGTGAGGGCTCGCGGGCCGCGCGTGGGTTGACACGCATTTCGTCGAGCCCTACACTACCTCGCTTATGGCCAAAACCGATCTCGCCAGTGGTCCAAGAGCGGGACGCGATTCCAGTCGCCGCTCCTGGATCTACTGGACGCTTGCCGCGGTGGTTCTACTCGCGGGTTTTGCCGACCTCGCGCGCGGTGGCGAAACGCTCGCTCCGATTCTGCTCGTGATCGGCTACTGCGTGCTTGTCCCGCTCGCCATTCTTCGATGACGAGATAGGGGGCTCGGTTTCTGCACCGGGCGAGTAGCTCAGTTGGTTAGAGCGCCTGCCTTACACGCAGGATGTCGGGGGTTCGAGTCCCTCCTCGCCCACTTGAGGTTTCACGGACCCACGGCTTGGGAAGTGGGGTAAGAATGTTTACCGATTCGGAGGTTATACCATTGAAGGCACGTCTACGTCATTCACGGCTGGCTGTCGCCGCAATCACTGTGCTCGTCACTGGCGTCGGTGCCTCGCCTGCCCTGGCCCAGTCAAGGACGGGCGACCGGGTCATGATTCCGACCCTCCAGAGCTCCGACAAGGACCTCGGTGTGCAGGCGGCGGAAGCGATTCGCAACCAGCTGCAAAAGCAGACCAACGTCCGTGATCTCGTCGTCGTTCCCAAGTCCGACATAAACAACAGCCTGACGTCTTCCGGCTACAGCACGACCGAGGCGCTCGCACCTGGAGACGCCAAGGCACTCGCTACCCTCGTCAGAGCACCGCAGTATCTCGAGGGGACCGTCACCAAAACCCCGACGGGCGTCAAGATCGATTCGCGCCTGATAATCTCGCGCGACATGACTCGCGGCCAAGTGCTTCCGACCGCAACCGCAGGAAAGCTAGACGACGCCGCGGATCAAGTGGCGAAGTCGATCCGCGACGCCCGCCGCCAGCTGGAGGGCGAAGAGACCTGTCACAACGACGTCTCCCAGGGCAAGAACCAGGAAGCGGTCGCGGCCGCGCGACGCGCAATGCAGGGCTATCCCAACGCTAACATTGCTGCGGCGTGTCTGGTCGATGCCTACGCCGCACTCAAGATGGATGATTCGGTGATCGCGGTTTCAGAGCGCATCCAAGCCAGCGACCCGCGCAACATTCCCTCGCTCAGAAGACTTATAACGACATACCGCACGAGAATTGACTCGCCGCCTCCGGGTACGACGTCGGCACAATTGCAAGCCGACACGACCAAGCTTCTCCATTCGCTTGCTGCCCTCGCTGCGTCCGATCCGACGAACATCAAGCAGGTTCAGGATGTTGTTGCCGAGCTTGGGTCCCTGGGCCGCGCGAATGATGCCGCGCCGCTCGTGCGCGATCTTCTGCAGAACAATCCAGGAGATCCACAGCTCCTGCAGCTCGCCTGGCTGGTCTACCTGAACGCGAAGGATTATCAGGGCGCGATCGACGTTGGCACCGAGCTCGTGCGGGTGGATAGCGCGGCGGCAACGGCCGACTACTACACGCGCCTGATCGCCGCGTACATCGCGCTGAATCAGAGTCAGAAGGCAAGTGAGGCTGCCGCGATTGGCGCGAAGAAATTCCCCAACGATTCGAACCTGGCGCTGTACAGCCTGCAGCAGCTTTATAAAGGGGGCCAGTTGCAGCTCGCGCTCGACGCTGCGAAGAAGTTTGTCGCGGCAAATCCTAAGAACGCGAACGGCTACTATCTGCTAGGTACGATTCAGGGCGCGCTCAACCAATACGACGACCTCGCTAATACGCTGCAGGCGGCGAAGAACAACGGAGCGGATCCAACAGCCCTGGGGCAGATCGCGCTCAAGACGGGAAGCGACGCCTACAAAGCAGGACAGGGGTCCAAGGACAGGGCCGACTTCCAGCGCGCCATCAGGTTCCTCCAGCTTTCCGATCAGCTCCAAAGCACCGCGGACGCCAAGTTCCTTCTCGGCGCCAGCGCCTTCTCGCTCGGCCAAAGCGCGACGATCGATGCCAACGAGAAGCGGAGCTGCGACCTCGCTCGTACCGCCAAGGATGCATTCAACCTCGCGTCGATGAATCTGCCGGCGGGGGGTCAGAAATATCCGAACGAAGCCGCCCAGCTCTTGACGGCGATTCCGCAGTTCACGCCGGCGGTGGACAACGAGGTGAAGCGCTTCTGTAAGTGACCGATCCGGACACCGGCCGGTGGGACTCGTCCTACCATGCGCCGGTCATGGTCGATCAAGTGGTGGAGCTCCTCGCTGGAGCAAATGAAGTACTGGACTGTACACTGGGTGGAGGGGGGCATACCGAGGCTCTCCTCGCCGCAGGCAAAACCGTGGTCGCGATCGATCGCGATGCCGCGGCAATAGATGAAGCGAAAAAGCGGCTGGCGCAGTACGACGCGTCGGGCCGCTTTGTCGCTATCAGGGCCAATTTCAGCGAGATAGACCGCATCCCCGATCTCTCGGAGCGGGTATTCGACGCCATCCTCGCCGACCTCGGCGTCTCTTCCCACCAGATCGACGTGGACGACCGAGGTTTCTCTTTTCGTCCTGGCGCGTTACTCGACATGAGGATGGACCGTCGCTCTACTACGACCGCCGCCGAACTGCTGAACACGCTGGATGAAGCCGACCTTGCCCAAATATTTCGCGACTACGGTGACGAGCCAAAGGGAAACCGCCTGGCCCGGGAAGTCGTGCGCCGGAGAGAGAGGAAACCAATGCACGTGAGCGATGATCTGGTCGACGCAATTCGAGGTGCCTTCGGCCCTCGAACCGGTCCGAGCGACTTCGCGCGCCTTTTCCAGGCCGTTCGCATCGCGGTAAACGACGAGCAGCGCGGCCTCGAGCGTGCGCTGCCGCTCCTGCGCGATCGACTCAGGCCGGGCGGGGTTCTGGCCATCATCGCCTATCACTCGGGCGAGGATCGCCTCGTGAAGCACAACATGCGCGAGTGGAGCAAGGCGTGCGTTTGCCCGCCGCGGCAGCTCATATGCACGTGCAGGGGCCGCGCCCTGGGCGAGCTTCTCACCAAGCGTGCGGTGGTAGCGTCCGAGCGTGAAACAGCTTCGAATCCGCGCTCCCGGAGCGCGAGGTTACGCGCGTGGCGAAGCGCGGCGTAACTGTGCGTGGGCGAACGCTGGTGGCCATCGTTCTCGCCGCTTTCGTTCTCGTCGCACTCTCGATCGTGTGGCGGAGGACGATCGGTATCGGTCAATCTCAGCACCTTGCCGCCCTCGACGGACGACGCAATGCGCTCGAGAGTGATCGCGCCCACCTCGAGAGTGAGATCCGCGACGCAGCGAGTCGGCAGAATCTCGGAGCTTCGGTCGAGAGCCGCCTGGGAATGCACATCCCCAACGAAAAACAGGTAGTGATACTTCCAGCGGCCCAGAATGAAACTCCCTAACAGGCTCGCCGTTCTGCACGGCTTCTTCGTGCTCTTCGCAATCGCGCTGGTCGCGCGGTCGGCGCAGGTGCAGGTGGTTCAGGGTCGCGCGTGGGTCGCGCGCGGAAAGCGCCAGCATTTCGTAGCCGCCGCGACTCAGGCCCCTCGCGGCGAAATACTCGACGCCAGTGGCAACATGCTCGTTGAGAGTCGCGAGCTGACCCGTGTCGCCGTCGCGCTCCCGGAGGTAAGAGACACCGCTCGAGTACTCAACGCCCTTCATCGCGCTCGAATCGATGCGGGGCTCGTGCGCGCTGCAATCAATCGGCGCCGACGCTGGATCGATTTGCCCGGCCTATATTCGCAGGCGGATCTTGCCGGAATCTCGGAGCTGAGTGGAATTCACCTCACTCCGGTATTGCAGCGAGTGTACGCGCGGTCGAGCGGGATCAGGGGCATCGTCGGAAGTCTGGATCGCGAAGGCAACGCGCTCGATGGACTCGAGTTGGCTCTCGACACCGTTCTCCGCGGTGACTCGGGAAAAGTGAGTCTCGCCCGCGACAGGAGCGGGCGGCCGCTCGATAGTCCCGATGACTGGACCAATCAGCCGCGCGCGGGATCTACGGTCGTACTGACCATCAACAACACGCTGCAGGACATCTGCGAGCGCCAGCTCGGAATCGCGGTCGACAGCCTCCACGCCGCCGGCGGAGACATCGTCGTCATGAATCCAAACACCGGAGAGATCCTGGCGCTCGCGAGCAATCGAGGCGGCCGCGCGTCATTCACGAACACCGCGGTGACCGAGCCCTTCGAGCCCGGATCGACGCTCAAGCCATTCATCGCCGCATCGCTACTCGAGCGCCACCGCGCCCGGCCGAGCGACATGGTCGATACCCACAATGGCAAGCTCGAGCTAAATGGGCGCACCATCAACGACATGCGCAAAGCCGCGCGGCTTTCGCTCGCCGACGTGATCAGGTACTCGAGCAACATCGGCATCGTCGAGTTCGGGCAACGACTCACTCCGCGAGAGAAATACGAGACGTTCCGCGACGTCGGATTCGGAATGGTTCTCGGGGTACCACTTCCCGCCGAGTCGCCGGGAACGCTTCGCGAGCCGCGTGAGTGGTCGAGGCAGACGAGCGCATCGATTCTGATGGGCTACGAGATCGCCGTTACGCCATTGCAGCTAGTCACCGCATACTCGGCCATCGCGAATGGCGGAGAGCTTCTCGAGCCTCACATCGTGAAAGAAATCCGCTCACTCGATGGCAACGTGATTTACCGCGCCGAGCCGCGAACGGTACGCCGAGTGATGTCGGGGGAGACAGCGCGCACGATTCAGGGGATGCTGATCTCGGTGGTGCAGGACGGAACCGCAACGAAAGCCGACCTTCAGACGTTCGATGTCGCCGGGAAAAGCGGCACAGCGCGGCGCACGTCGCAAAATGCCGGGTACACAGCGGGGAATTATACGGCGTCGTTCGTCGGGCTCTTTCCCGGCAACGATCCGCAGTACGTCGTATTGGTCAAACTCGACAGTCCGCAAGGTCGGCACTACGCGGGAGGAGACATAGCCGCGCCGGTGACTAAGATCGTGCTCCGAGCCGCGCTTGCGGCCCGCGACGCCGCGCTCAACCGGGAAGACCTTGCCGCTTCCGAAAAAAATCCGGTTGCCGACGCAACTGGCGAAAACACTACTGCTTCGTCCGATGGCGCCACGGAAAAAAAGCGCAACGACCCGACAGAGCACATCGACCGAGCCTCTTTTGATCCTGGTGCGAACCTGACCCCAACAGACACGACGCAGAGCGGCGCGTCCTACGTCGTCGATCTCCCCGCTGCGCCCAGGATTGCTCCGCTCGCGATCTCGCCACGCGCGGTGCCCGACGTGCGCGGTCTGCCTCTTCGCGAAGCCGTGCGCCTCATTCACGCGGCGGGGTTCCGCATTCGAATCATCAGCTCCGGCGCCGAAGGGACACTGCCGAGTGCCGGCACGATTGCCCCGCCCGGGAGCGTCGTACAGCTCAGTCGTCGGCTAGAGTGAGCTCACGCGTCGCTGAGATCGAGCGCTCGCTCGCGGAGCGTGGCTTGCTTGCCGGCAAAAGCGGAACTTTGCCGCGGGAAGTGAGTGGAATTGCCGATGACAGCCGGAAAGTGCAGACGGGTGATCTGTTCGTCGCAGTTCGCGGCTGGGATAAGGACGGTCATGATTTTCTGAGCGCCGCGAAAGAACACGGGGCGGCAGTTGCGATAGTCGAGGACCCAAGCTCGACAACTCTCCCGTCGCTGGTCGTTCGGGAAGGGCGACGCGCCGCGGCGATCGCGGCGGCAACCTTCTATGGGCAGCCGGCCCACAAATTGACGATGGTCGGCGTTACCGGCACCAACGGCAAGACGACCGCCACATCAATCATGCGCCATCTCTTCGACGATGGCGACGGATCCAGCGCCTCCATCGGCACGCTCGGCGTTCTGGTAGGAAGCGAGGGCGAAGTGTTGCCGGGCGGCACCGGACTCACGACTCCCGGGCCGGTCGAGCTTCAGAGGGTCTTGCGAGAGCTGGTCGATCGGGGTGTCGTAAGGATCGCGATGGAGGTCTCGTCGCACAGCCTCGACCAGAAAAGAATCGAAGGGCTCGAGTTCGACGTCGCGGTATTCACGAATCTCACACGGGATCATCTCGACTATCACGGCACGATGGAGGCTTACCTGGAAGCGAAGGCGCGGTTGCTGGACTATCTCCAGCCAAACGGGACGGCGGTGATCAATGCCGACGCCGACGCATGGAATGCGCTTCGCCCCACACGGAAGAGGCTCACGTTTTCCGTTCAGGCACCATCAGACGTCCGCGCTCGGGACGTACGCTTCACTCCCGCCGGAAGTGAGTGGACGCTCGTGACGCCCAAAGCCTCAGTCGACGTGTCGCTGCCGCTGATCGGGGATGTGAACGTTGAGAACGCGCTCGCCGCGGCAACGGCCGCATTCGCGCTGGGGCAGCCGGCGGAGGAGATCGCGCAAAGGCTCGCGGACGTCCCTCAGGTCGCGGGCCGCCTCGAGATCATCTCCACAACGCCAACCGTGCTCCGCGATTACGCGCACACACCGGACGCCCTGCAGCGCACCATTCACACGGCTCGCGCATTCACTCGTGGTAAACTCATCGTTGTGTTCGGGTGCGGCGGCGATCGCGATAAAGGCAAGCGACCGATGATGGGTGAGATTGCGGAGCGGGATGCGGACTTTGCCCTCGTCACCAGCGACAATCCGCGCACCGAAGATCCCGATTCGATCATCGACGACATCGAGACAGGAATGCGCGGCAACAATCACGAGCGGATCACCGACAGGCTCGCGGCAATTCAACGCGCACTAGACCTCGCTCAGGACGATGACATTGTGCTCCTCGCCGGGAAGGGCCACGAGACCTATCAGATTCGCGGTACGAAATCGTACCCGTTCGACGAGAAGGAAATCGTGAGAGCGATGACGGGCAGTCACGCGTGAGCACCGGCTTCTGGACGCTTGACCGTATCGCAGCCGCTCTGGGGGAGCAATCGACCGGGTCGTTACCGCGAGGAACGGAGAACGTGCCTGGCATTACGACCGACACCCGGAAAATAGGCAAAGGAGATGTTTTCCTCGCGCTGAAAGGCGAGCGGTTCGATGGTCACGACTACCTGCGCGACGCCGTTCGCGACGGTGCTTCCGCCCTCATAGTTTCCCGGCCCCCGCGGCTCAATACTCTCAGCGTCCCCATCTATGAAGTGCGCGACACACTCGTTGCGCTGGGCGCGCTCGCCGGCTATTGGCGTCGCGCGTGGGGCAAGACAGTGGTTGGAGTCGCCGGCAGCAACGGGAAGACCAGCACCAAAGATCTTCTGAGAGCCACTTTGTCTCGGTCATATTCTGTCCACGCCACGACAGGAAATCTGAACAATCGCGTCGGAGTGCCGCTAACGCTTCTCTCGCTTCCACCCGAAGCCAACCTCGCCGTCGTGGAGCTCGGCACCAGTCTCCCCGGAGAAGTTGCGATATTGCGGGATATTGCGCGCCCCGACATTGCCCTCGTTACCTCGATTGCGGAGGAGCATCTCGAGGGACTCGGCGATCTTGCCGGTGTCCTTCGCGAGGAAGCGGCAGCGTACGAAGGCGTCGACGTTGGTATTGCACCTTCCGCCCAACCGGAAATCGCAAAGGCTGCGCAAGGAAAAGCCAGCCGCGTTGTGGTCGCTGGTCTCGATCAATCGGCCGACGTGAAGGCCGACCGGTGGGAGATCGGTCCGGACGGTCTGGGCGTCATCGAGATCGAAGGAGTCACAGTGCGACCGCCTGTTCGCGGTCTTCACAATCTTAGGAACGCCATGCTCGCGCTCGCCGTCGCGCGCGAGTGCGGCGTGACCTATGCCGACGCAGCGCAAGGCATCGCCGCGATGCCTCAGCCAAAAATGCGCGTAGCGTGGGAACAGGTGGGCAACGTCACGCTCATAAACGATGCGTACAATGCCAATCCGGGATCGACACGCGCTGCGATAGAGCTTCTCCAGGGAACCGGTACCGGACGGCAGAGGGTAATCGTCCTAGGTACGATGCGAGAGCTGGGCGCGGCGTCAGCGCAGTGTCACGCCGACATAGCTGGACTCGCGTTGGCGTCGGGTGCCGACATCGTTGCCGGAATCGGAGAGTTCGCTCCGGCTCTCGAGAACCAGAAGGAGACTGCGCGAGTGATCACAGCTTTGGATGTAGAGGATCTCTGGCCGCTACTCCAGACCAGGCTGGAGCGGAACGCGATTATTCTGCTCAAGGCTTCCCGCGGCGTACAACTCGAGCGACTCGTTCCACACCTCACTACCTGGGCCACCGCATAGTGCTGAATTATCTGCTCGTCCCATTCGTAGGACTGCCCCACTTCGGGTTTCTGCGACTGTTCCAGTGGATAACCTTTCGCGCGGCCGGTGCTGCCGTCACGGCGCTCCTTCTCACGTTCGTCGTCGGCCCCGGAATCATGCGCAGGCTCCGGAGAATGCGACTGCACCAGGTCATCCGCGAAGGAACGCCCGACGCTCACCAGCAAAAGGGCAGAACGCCGACAATGGGTGGCCTGATCATCCTTGGCGCTACTCTGATCAGCACTCTCCTCTGGGCAAAGCTCGATAATCGGTACGTGCTGCTGGCGATGGTTTCGATGGCGTGGATGGGTGTCATCGGATTCTGGGATGACTACCTGAAGCTCAAGCAAAAGCTCGCGGGGAAAAAGAACACCGGTCTCGTCGAAAGCTACAAACTCGCCGGCCAGGTCATACTCGGCTTTGCCCTCGGCTACTACATCTGGAAACATCCACTGTCATCACTTCCCGGCGCGTCCACAACGCTGCCGTTCTACAAATACATTCTCATCGTGCCGCTCACGGCGGGCCTCGGTTGGCTGTATGTGTTGTTCGTGACGTTCGTGATGACAGGGACGAGCAACGCCGTCAACATGACCGACGGTCTCGATGGTCTCGCGGCGGGGCTTACTGCGATTGCAATGCTCACGTTCGCTTTTTATGCGTACGTGGTGGGACGAGTGGACGCGAGTCAGTACCTCTACGTGTATTACCTGCGCGGAGCTGGTGAGCTCACCGTTTTCTGCACCGCGGTGCTCGGTGCATGCATCGGCTTTCTCTGGTACAACACCCATCCGGCCGAAGTGTTTATGGGAGACACGGGGTCGCTCGCGCTGGGCGGCGCGCTGGCTTCGGTCGCGATCCTTCTCAAATCCGAATTCCTGCTTGTGCTGGTTGGAGCCGTCTTCGTCGCGGAGATGGTCTCGGTCATTCTGCAGCGCTTCGTCTTCAAGTACCGGAAGCGGCGCTACGGTATCGAGTACGCCCGCGAACATCGCGTATTCCGCCGAGCGCCACTGCACCACCATTTCGAGGTGAAGGGATGGGATGAGGCGCAGGTCGTTGTGCGCTTCTGGATCATCGGAGTCTTGTTCGCTTTCATCGCGCTGAGCACGCTGAAGTTGCGATGACGCCGCGCGAGCTCGTGCCGCGCGAGAGCGAGATTGCCGTCATCGGCCTCGCTCGGAGCGGACGCGCCGTGTCTCTCCTCCTTCGAAAGCACGGCTACCAGGTTTACGCCTCGGACCTCGCCTCGTCGCCCGACACTGGCCGCGTGGCGGAGGATCTTCGAACACATGGGATAGCGGTCGATGTCGGTAGGCACGATATCGAGCGCCTCGCCCGCGCGAGCCTTGTCGTAACCAGTCCGGGCGTCCCTCCTTCGGCCAAGCCACTCGCCTTCGCGCGTGAATCCCGAGTGCGGATAGCCAGCGAAGTGGAAGTCGCCCTCGGCTTCCTGGAATCATCGCGCATCATCGCGATCACAGGCACCAACGGCAAAACCACGACGACAGCGCTCATCGCCCACCTGCTGCGCGGGCTCGACCTGGAGGCAGTTGAAGCGGGGAACATCGGGACTCCTTTATCCGAAATTGCGATTCGCGACCCCCAGCCCAGGTGGATCTCGCTCGAGATGTCGTCGTTTCAGCTTCACGACACGCCCAGCCTCAAGCCGGACGTGGGGGTGATGACGAACCTCAGTCCAGATCATCTGGATCGATATCCGACGGTGCGCGAATACTACGCGGACAAGGCGAAGCTATTCGTGAATGCAAACGGCGATTCGGTGTGGGTCGTCAACGACGACGACTCTGCCGTGACAAAAATGGTGAGCGATGTTGCCGGGCACAAATACGCCTTTTCGCTCGTCAAAGAAGGATCGGCCTATTTCGATCAGCGGGCGAATCAGCTGAACGTGCTTGGCGCGCCGATATTGAATCGCAACGATCTGCCGCTACTCGGATCCCACAACGTAGCAAACGCTCTCGCAGCGTCACTGGCGGTGATGGCCGCCGACAGGTCGCACCAGACCCAACTGGCGCGAAAGGGAATTTCCGCGGCGCTTCGCACGTTTCGCTCTCTTCCGCACCGGCTCGAGCTGGTTGGCGAGTTCGATGGCGTGCAGTGGATCAACGATTCGAAAGCCACGAACGTCAGCTCTGCCGCCGTCGCGATTGACGGAATGGAGCGGCCGACCGTCCTGTTGCTGGGAGGCCGGCACAAGGGAGAGGCGTACACGCCGCTCGCCGATGCCGTGCGAAAAAAGGTGAAAAGAGTGATAGCATACGGGGAAGCTGCGCCAATCATCGCGACCGATCTGCGTCCCGTGGTGGACGTCGTGCGCCTCGGCTCCGATTTCGACGAGGTCATCCGCGCCGCGCGTGCCGCGGCGAGGGCGGGCGAAGCGATTCTTCTTTCGCCAGCGTGCTCGAGCTACGACATGTTTTCCAACTACGAGGAACGAGGCGAGCGGTTTCGCACGCTGGCCGTGAAAGAGGCGTAATGGCAGCATCGGTCGGAATCAGCCATCGCTGGAACACCGGCGTCGAGGCCCGGGCACTCGTCATACTTACCAGTGTGCTTCTCGCGTTCGGACTGGCGACAGTCTACAGCGCCAGCGCGATCGTCGAAATGCAGGCCGGATACGGGAATGCGCATCTGCTGGTAAGGCAGCTTGGCGGAATGGCAATCGGTGCGGTGCTGTTTGTGATTGCTGCCAGACTCGACGCTGAAATTTGGGAGCGATGGGCGTGGCCGCTGATGATTCTCTCCCTGGTCCTGCTCGTCATCGTCATCCTTCCGTTCACGGCGAAGATCGCGCCCCGCGTCCACGGCTCCCGCCGATACGTGTTCGGTGCTTCGCTTCAACCGTCCGAGCTCGGCAAGCTTGCGGTAATCATCTGGTCGTCGATGCTGGTAGTGAAAAAGGGCGGGACGATGCGTCGTCTGAGCAAAGGCCTGCTGCCGTTCCTCGTTGTCATTGGCGCGCTCGATATCCTGGCGATGCTCGAGCCCGATCTCTCGACCGCGATGATGTACACGCTCGTGCTCGGGATCATCCTGTTCGCTGGCGGAGTCCGCATCGGGCACTTCGTCGCGCTTGGCGTCATGCTGATTCCATTCCTTTACGTAAAAATCGAGCGACTGAGCTACGTAGTTCTCCGCATGTCTGCGTTCTTCGATCCCGGGGCGGCGCCACCGGAAGTCAGCTATCAGCTTCGGCAATCGCTTATCGCTGTTGGGTCGGGGCAGATCTTCGGCGTCGGATTCGGGCGCGGACGGCAACAATACGGATTTCTCCCGTTCGGCTACGACGATTTCATTGCCGGACACATAGGCGAGGAGTGGGGATTTGTTGGAATGGCGCTTCTCATTCTCGCCTTTGCGCTTTACGCCGCGCTCGGGTTCAGGATCGCGCGCAAGGCGCGGAGCACCTTCCTGCAGTTAGTTGCGGTGGGAATCACGGTGACCATGGTGCTGACTGCGTATCTTCATATCGGAGTGGCAACCGGATTGCTTCCGACAACCGGATTGACGCTTCCATTCATCTCGTACGGACGGTCGAATCTGATGCTCTCGCTTCTCATGACGGGAATCCTTGTCAACATCGGCAGCACGCGTGAAAGGGTATATGGCGAAGCGGCCACCGACCCGCTCGCTTTGCGCGCGCTTCCCGCGAGATGAGAGTCATCTTCGCCGGTGGAGGCACCGGCGGACACCTTTACCCGGGACTCGCGATCGCACGCGCGCTGGTTAAGGAAAATCCACGGGTCGAGCCTTTCTTCATCGGTGCGCTGCGTGGCATCGAGCGCGACGTCCTCCCCCAGGTGGGTTTCGCGTTCGAGCTGCTCGATCTTCACCCTCTCTACCGCTCTCGTCCATGGGAGAACTGGAAAACCTTCCGCGGCGCACTCGGCGCGTGGCGACGCATCGCGGCGGAAGTGGATAGCGAGCCGCCGGCGTGCATAGTTGGAACGGGCGGATACGCATCGGGTCTCACGCTAGCGTACGCGGTCTCGCACCACATTCCTTTCGTGCTGCAGGAACAGAACACATACCCGGGCATTACGGCGCGTTTCTTCAGCCGTTTCGCTGCACAAATTCACCTCGGCTTTCCCGAGGCACGGCGCTACCTGTCCCCGTCGAAGAAAACCCGGGTCTACGATTCCGGGAACCCAATAGAGCCCCCTCCCGCTGATGCTTTCCAGAAAGCTCCCGCTCGGCGGAAGTGGGGGTTTCCAGAAAAGGGCGGCGCAGTCCTTCTGGTGTACGGTGGAAGTCAGGGATCGCAGGCGATCAACGAAGTCGTCGCCGCGTGGATCGAGCAGGGATTGCCGGCCGATCTCTTCATCATCTGGGCAACCGGCAAGAGCAACTACGACAAGCTCGCGCGCTATGAAGGCAGTCGCGTAAAAGTGCGCGCCTACATAGCGCCCATATCAGAGGCGTACCGCGCCGCCGACTTCGCACTTTCGCGTGCGGGCGCGATGGCGACGGCGGAGCTATGCGCGTGGGGAATTCCTGCGATCGTCGTTCCTCTTCCCACGGCCGCCGCAGACCACCAGACAGCAAACGCAAAAGCCCTCGCCTCGTCGGGCGCCGCGGAAATGATTGCGCAATCGAAACTCACCACTGAGGTTCTCAATCGGACAGTAGGCTCGCTGTTGTCTGATCCGGCAAAGCTTGCCGCTTTGCGCGCACGGGCACTCGAGAGGGCGCGTCCGACCGCCGCGGCGGACATCGCACGCCAGATACTGGCGCTCGCCGGCGACGCCCACTTGAACGTTTGAGTCCGGCGCGCAGTGCAACGCGTAGCGAAGGAAGATGACCCCATTCGATAACTCGGATCCGCGGCCGGTGCACTTCGTCGGCATCGCCGGTGCCGGCATGCGCGCCCTCGCCGAGCTGCTCGCGCGAAGAGGGGTCCGCGTGACGGGATGCGACGCAAATCCTGGAGATACGGACGATCTCGAGGAGATTGGCATCAACGTTCTCACAGGGCACGATCGGGAGCACGTCGTCGGTGCGAGAGAAATAGTAGTGACGTCGGCGATGGCGAAGGACCATCCCGAGCTGGTGCGCGCGCGTGAGCTGGGGATCCCGACTACCCGGCGAGCTGAAGCCCTTGGTCGTGCCGTCGCCGATGCAAAAGTCGTCGGCATCGCGGGAACCCACGGGAAGACCACGACTACTGTTATGACGACTTCAGCGCTCGCGGCGGCAGGTCTTCGACCGACGGGTCTTGCCGGGGGTCGCGTCGCCGAGTGGAAGGGAAACCTTCATTACGAGTCGGACGAGTTATTCGTCGTCGAGGCGGATGAGTACGACCGCTCCTTCCTGTCGCTATCGCCGACAATCGCGGTTGTCACCAACATCGAAGCGGACCATCTCGACATCTACCGTGATCTTGCCGAAATCTCTTCTACTTTCGCACGCTTCGTTCGAGGCGCGGCCGTAATCGTGCTGTGCGCGGACGATCCAGGTGCGAACGGTCTCGAGTTGCCACCGACCGCGGAAGTCATCCGGTACGGCATTCACTCTCCGGATGCCCGGCTCATCGCGAGCGAGATTCGATCAATCGGCCAGTCGACCAGTTTCGTCGTCTCGTACGATTCACAAGCCGTGGGCAGCGTCGCCCTTCGCGTGCCGGGTTCACACAACGTCAGAAATGCACTCGCGGCAATCGGAGTCGGTCTCGCGCTCGGGGTTACCCTGGATGCGATGCGCGATGGCTTGTTGCAATTCGGCGGAGTGGAGAGGCGATTTCAGCGTCTGTGCGACGTCGCCGGTGTCACGATCGTGGACGATTACGCGCATCATCCCACTGAGATCGAAGCGACCCTGCAAGCCGCAAGGGAATCGTACCCTGGGCGACGAATCGTGGCCGCGTTTCAGCCGCATCTTTTTTCGCGCACACGCGATTTTGCGGAAGCATTCGGCGGGGCACTTGCAAAGGCCGACAGCGTATTTCTGGCGGAGATCTATCCGGCGCGCGAGAAACCAATGGCGGGGGTGACGTCGGAGCTCGTGGCAGCTTCGATGGCACGAGCCGGAAGACCAGCGACCTGGCAGGGGATGAGAGCCGAGCTGGCGTCTGCGCTCTGCGACTTCGTTCAAGATGGCGATGTAGTCATCACGATTGGCGCGGGTGATATCACGCGCACCGGTCCGGAGCTGAGACAGCGACTGGAGGCACGCGGTCAATGACGATCCCTGACCGGCTCCATCGCCCGGGATGGAAAATACTTGGCTCGCTCGCGCTGATCGCGCTGGTGATGGCAGGGGGTTGGGGAGCGCGGTCTGCCGCCCGAAAAATGGCCTTCTTTCGAGTGCGATCGGTGGAGATTCGGGGCGTTAGGTACCTACAGCCGAGTGAAGTCCTGGGTCGTCTCAAAGTGGACACCCTCATGTCGTTGTGGGACGATCTCGAGCCGCTGCGGGAAAGAGTGCGCCAACATCCCCAGGTGTCGGACGTCCGCATCACCAGGCGAATGCCCGGGACCCTCGTCGTGACTGTGCAGGAGAATCAGCCTGTGGCGTTGATCCAGACTGCGGCGGGACTTCTGCCTTACGATTCGCTCGGACACGAGCTGCCGATCGATCCGTCGCGTACGAATCTGGACCTGCCGATTGTTGCGACCAAGGATCCGGCTCTTCTTAAGCTCGTTGGAGCGATCCGACTCGCAGAGCCGCGCCTGTTCGCGCGAATCGAAGAAGTGAGACGGATTGGTCGGGACGAGATTCTGCTGACACTGTCGCGCAATGCTCTGAATCGCGCCCGTGCTCCAGGCGCGGGACCAGCGCCTCACCACGAAACGCTACGCGTGCTCGTTCCGATAGGACTGTCAGTGGGGCGCTTGGCCGATATCTTTCCCGTGGAGAACGACCTCGCTCGCCGGCAGGCACTAGCCGGCGAGCTCGATCTACGTTATCGCGATCAGGTGATCGCAAGGCTGCAATGAATCCGGAACGCATCATCGCTGGTCTGGACATAGGCTCCGCAAAGACGACGGCTCTTATTGCTGAGGCAGTGGGCGATCGGAAAAACACGCCCACACTCAGGATCCTGGGCGTCGGTCAGGCCCGAACCACGGGATTGCGCAAAGGAGTCGTGTCCGACATCGAGGAAACCACTCGTTCGATCAAGCGGGCGATCGAAGACGCGGAACGAATGGCGGGAATTAAGATCGAAGCGATTTACGCCGGCATCGCAGGTGAGCACGTGAGAGCGATGATCAGCAAGGGAATCGTCGCGGTGAATGGTGAGGAGATCTCGAAGGCCGATGTCGACCGCGCCAACGATGTAGCGCGCGCGCAGTCGGTGCCGCAGGATCGCGAGCTCCTCCACGCGATACCGCAGGAATATTCCGTCGACAAGAACCAGGGCATTCGCGATCCGATCGGAATGATCGGCACGCGTCTCGAGACAGAGATGTATCTGGTTACGATCGGCGCGTCGCCGGCGATGAATCTCCGGAAATCGGTGGAAAGAGCCGGTTATCGCGTGCGTGAGCTGGTGCTGGAGCCGCTGGCGAGCGCGCTCAGCGTGCTGACGGAAGACGAGAAGGAGCTGGGTGTCGCGCTCGTCGAAATGGGTGCCGGTACAACCGACATCGCCGTCTTTCACGAGGGAAAAATCCGGCACCTCGGCACCGTGAATTTTGGCGGCAACAACGTTACGAGTGACATCGTGCAGGGAATCGGCGTAACGCAGGCCGATGCGGAAAGGCTGAAGGAGCGGTACGGCTGCGCGTACGAGCCACTGGTTGATCCACACGATCTGATCCAGCTGCCGAGTACCGTGGCGCAGGGCGAGCGACACATTCCTCGCGAGGTGCTGGCTCATATCATCCACCAGAGGATGGACGAGATCTTCAGCCTTGTGCTGGGCGAGATCGAGAGAGCGGGGTTCGCACAGCGCCTGAACGGCGGAGTCGTGATCACGGGCGGCGCAGCGGCAATGCAGGGAGTTGCGGAGCTCGCCGCCGACGTCTTCGGGACAGGCGTCAGGATCGGCTCTCCGGAGGAGAACATCGGCGGCCTCGCGGATTCGGTGGATGCTCCACGTTTTGCGACGGTAGTCGGCCTGGCGATGTACGGCGCCCATCGCAGCGCCGCGGGCTTTTCGCCGACGAGTAAGCACAGAGCGCTCGCCGGAGTAGGCGTCGACAAATTCACAAAGCGCCTTAAAGTCTGGCTCGAGGATTTTTTCTAGCCGTTCTTGTTTGGTGCGCGTATGTAGTTCTGGTTCGGGTCAGGCGGGTGAGGGTGTCCTCTTCGGTGACAACGCTCGCTCGGGCGGAGCCCCTAACTGCGCTCCCTCGCTCTGCTCGGTCGCAGGTCTCCTGGTCGCCCGCTGAATGTCACCTGCGAGAACACCCTCACTCGCCTTCCCACTAGATCTGTGAATTGTGCGAGGTCGTACAAACGTGCGTAACTAATCGACCTCGACCAACGTTGCCGCGCGTAACGATAACAGCGCCTTCTCGGCTCGCACGCGGACCAACTGCACGCGCGCTGCCGCGCGCGCGGCGCTCTGCGCCGACGCCCACGCGCAAGCGAGTATGCACTCGTCTTGACGCGGTCACGATTGATTCGTAAGGCGCTATGAGCGCGCGCGCGTCTTGAGATCTGTGTCAGGGAGGCGAGGGTGTCCTCGCAGGCGCTTTCAAAGCGAGCGCGAGGAGGAGACCCGCGACTGAGCAGAGCGAGGGAGCGCAGTTAGGCGCTCCGACCAAGCGAGCGTAGCGTCGAAGAGGACGCCCTCGCCGACCCAGCGCAGAGTGCCGGAAGAAGCGCGTGCTCACAGCTCCAGCTATGAAAAAATCATAAAGCTGCGGGGCTCAAGGGAGAGTGTGGATAACTCGCTTGACACACGATGTACTTTTTTTCTCACCCGCTCGTCATTGGCTATGGTACGAAATGACTAACGCGCGTATACTAGCCCCAGCTTTTTTTCCACAAACAACGCAGTGACGGAGTTTCCCACGCGATGATATTCGAATTCGAGGAGAGCGCCTCACAAGCCGCCCGCATGAAGGTCGTGGGAGTCGGTGGTGGTGGCGGGAACGCCGTCAATCGCATGATCGAGGAGCACCTCGAAGGTGTGGAGTTCATCTCGGTCAACACCGATGCGCAGGCGCTCCTCAATTCGAAGTCCGACGTCAAGATTCAGATCGGTAAGAAGCTGACCCGCGGGCTTGGCGCAGGCGCGCGGCCGGAGATCGGGAAGCAGGCCATCGACGAGAACAGGGAAGAAGTGGCGCGAGCGATGCACAACGCCGACCTCGTCTTCGTGACCTGCGGCATGGGTGGTGGAACTGGAACGGGTGCCGCACCCGTCCTTTGCGAGCTTGCTCGTGAAGCCGGTGCCCTGACAGTGGGAATCGTCACCAAGCCATTCCTGTTCGAAGGCCGCAAGCGCATGCGTCAGGCCGAACTTGGCATCGCGGAGATGCGGAAGAACGTCGACACGATGATCGTCGTCCCGAACGAGAGGCTGCTCGCCGTTGTCGGCAAGGGCATCCCGTTCCAGGACGCCCTCAAGAAGGCCGACGAAGTCCTTCTCCATGCAACTCAGGGCATCTCCTCGCTCATCAGCGTCACCGGCCTTGTAAACGTCGATTTCGCCGACGTCCGCACCGTCATGCAGGAGGGCGGGTCCGCTCTAATGGGCACTGGTATTGGTCGTGGTGACAACCGCGCCATCGAGGCCGCGCAACAGGCCATTGCCAGTCCGCTGCTCGACAACGTCTCTGTGTCAGGCGCCACCGGCGTTCTGGTCAACATCACCGGCGGGGCAGACCTGACCCTGGGCGAAGTGCACCAGATCAACGAGATCATCCACGACGCGGTCGGAGAAGACGCCGAGATCATTTTCGGAGCGGTGCACGAACCCGCGATGCAGGGCGAAATCCGGGTCACCGTCATCGCCACGGGTTTCGATAGGCCTCAAGCTACCTCGATTCCACAGCCGAGCGTGATTGCAACGTCGTCCCCGATCATTCGCGGCGCACCGGTCATTCCGCTGCGTCCCCCCCGGGGAAATGGAGCCTCTCGCGTTGGCCCTCTAGAGCTGCCGAGGAGAAATACTCCAACCACCAATCCGGTCGTGACACCAGAGAGGGATCGGTCGTCTCCTGAACAGGATCTGAGCGACATGGAGATCCCGACGTTCATTCGGAGACAGATGGATTGAAGCAGGCCCGCGTAAGACCAATCAGCTATGCGATCGTGGCAGTCCTTGCTGGACTCGCGATTTGGCTCACACCGACCCTCCAGAAGAGGCAGATTTTTGCGATGGAACCGGTGGTTGTCAGCCGGCCAGGCCTGGAGCCCGCAGACTTTCTCCTCTCTCCGCTCGTAGTCGAAGCCTCCAACACTGACCTCGTCGATACTCTGACGATCGGAGGCGTCATAACTTCGAGTCTCTACAACGCCCTCAACGTCAGCGGCGAGGGTGTGTTGCCGCCCTCCGCGCGCCACAAGCTCGCGTGGTCACTGGCCGACATTTTCGAGTACAAAGTCGACATGAGTCGCGACCTGATGCAGGGCGACAAGTTTCATATCCTCGTCGAGCGACTCCAGAAGCCGAACGGGGCGATAATCGTCAACAAGATCCTGGGGGCGCGACTGGCGCTGTCGAACGCGAACAGCCCGCTCGAAGCGATCCACTTCGAGGCGCCTGGTGGCGGGAGCGAGCAGTATTACGACGCGAGCGGCATGTCCCTGCGGGCGGCTTTTCTGCGCGCACCGGTGGCGTTCCGCCGCATCAGCAGCATCTTCGGCAGGCGCAAGCACCCGATCTTCGGCGAATGGAGAAACCATACCGGAACGGATTACGCGGCCCCTATGGGCACTCCAGTTCGAGCGATCGGCGATGGGGTCATCATCTTCGCGGGCAAGAAAGGCGGTTATGGCAACATGATCGACATCCGTCATCGCAACGGCATGGTGAGCCGATATGGACACATGCGGAACTTCGCAACGGGCATCAAGCCCGGCACACACGTGAACATGGGGTCAACGATCGGCTATGTGGGCATGACTGGCTGGGCGACCGGCCCGCACCTGCATTTCGAGATTCGCGTCAACGGAGTTGCGCACGATCCCAAGCTGGCGCTCCAGAGCAAGAGCGGCGAGCCGATTCCCGCCAACGAACGGGCTCTATTCCAGAAGATGCGTAATCAAACCCTGGCAAGTCTGAGTGAGCCTCACGTCGCCGACACCTCGGATTGAGACGACTCGAGCCGCACTTACATATCTTTGAACCCGGACGCAATGTCCGGGTTTTTTTTTGCCCAAAATCAGCTCACTACCAAATGGCCGGCAGGATACTGAAGCGTGCGGGAGACCTTCCGTCCCGATCGCTCTGGACGAAAATAAAGGACGTTGCACTGACCGACGTCGGAGCGCTCGCGCGTGCCGGCTCGATCCAGGGTTCGCTCGAGAAGCTGGAGGAGATCCTGCTCGAGGCGGATTTTGGCGTTCCAACCACAATGCGGCTCGTCGCCGAGATCGAATCGCAGGCTCGCCGCGGATTCATACGAACCCAGGATCAATTCCTTGCCGCGCTCGAAACGGCTATCGAGAACTCGTTGCGCTCAGGCAATAGCGATGCGCGAGTCCTGGAAGCCGAATCTCCCCCGACGGTAATTCTCGTCATTGGCGTGAACGGCGCAGGCAAGACGACGTTCATTGGGAAACTTTCCGAGCTACTCAGGCGCAATAAGATGTCGGCTCTCGTCGGCGCAGCCGACACGTTTCGCGCCGGTGCGATCGATCAGCTCCGAGCCTGGGCTGAGCGCTCGGGCGCAGACTTTGTCGGTGGCAACCCGGGTTCCGACCCCGCGTCGGTGGCATTCGATGCCGTCGACGCAGGAATAAATCGGAGAAAGGACGTGGTGATCGTTGACACGGCTGGCAGGCTTCACACGAGCGAATCGCTGATGGAAGAAATGAAAAAGATCAATCGTGTGATCGCCAAGCGTCTCCCATCCGCGCCCCATGAGACGTTTCTGGTCCTGGACGGTACGATCGGGCAGAACGCGGTCGCGCAGGCAAAGACTTTCGCGGAAGCGATCCCCATTACCGGACTCGTCGTGACGAAAATCGATGGGACGGCCAAGGGCGGGATCGTTCTCGCGGTTCACGAGGCGCTCGATATACCGGTGAAGTTTCTCGGCGTTGGAGAGAAGGCTGCGGACCTCGTTGCTTTCGATGCAGCGGAGTTTGCGAAGGAAGTCCTCTCGGAGTGAACCCTAAAGTCTACCTCGACATGCCCGTCACCTATCTCAAAGGTGTTGGGCCGGCACGCGCAGAAGCTCTCAGACGGCTAGGCATCCTTACGGCGCGCGATCTTCTCTTCCACATACCGCGTCGCTACGAGGACGCGAGCACGGTAAGTCCTATCTCGTCACTCGAGCCCGGCATGGATGGGACGATCATCGGCCGCGTCATCTCGAAGGGAATAATCCCAACTCGCAAAGGTCTCAGGATCTTCCAGGCGGTGCTCAAGGACGATTCCGGGATGATGGAGGCTTCGTGGCCGGGCCAGCCTTTTCTCGACCGTTCAATCGAGAAGGGCGATATGATGCTGCTCACCGGTCCCGTTCGATTCTTTCATGGTCGACAGCTCCAGCCGCGGGAGTACCTCCATCTCGGCAAGGACGACGAGGGAGTGAAAGGCGGAAGAGTGCTTGCCGTGTATCCCGCAACCGAGGGATTGTCCTTCAAGGTCATTAGGAGCGTGATCGAGACGCACCTCGACACGCTCCTGGCTCTTCTCCAGGAATACCTGCCCGCAGACCTCCTACAGCTCGCGGGAGTGCCGACTCTGCGCGAAGCAATGCGGATGGTTCATCGCCCGCAATCGATCGCTGAGGGCGAACGTGGTCGCGCGCGTCTCGCATTCGAGGAGCTCCTCTTCGTTCAAATCCTCTCGCGACGCGCAAATGCCATCGTGAGAGAGAAACGAAAGGGCATTGCCTTCGAGAATAAGCGCGAGCTCACGTCGGCCCTCAAGGCGGCGCTGCCGTTCAAGCTTACGGGAGCGCAGACGACCGCGCTGCGCGAGATCGTCGAAGACATGACGAGCGATAAGAAGATGCACCGGCTTCTACAGGGAGATGTCGGCAGTGGGAAAACGGTGGTGGCACTCTTCGCGGCGCTGCTCGCGATGGAGAACGGCTATCAGGCGGCGATCATGGCCCCCACGGAGCTGCTCGCCGAGCAGCACGCGCGAACGCTGACGAGTCTCCTCGCGCCGCTCGAGATTGAGCCGGTCCTTGTGACCGGCAGCCTGAGCGCGCGGTCGCGAAAGAATGCGGCGTCCAGACTGGCTGGCACCGACCCTGTGATCGTGGTTGGAACCCACGCTCTGGTCCAGGAAGCAGCGGTGTTCGGCCGGTTGGGATTCGTGACGATTGACGAGCAGCACCGCTTCGGCGTAGAGCACAGGGCAGCGATCTCCGCAAAGGGCGACTCGCCCGACGTGCTGCTCATGAGCGCGACACCGATCCCGCGCTCCCTGGCGCTCACCATGTACGGCGATCTCGACGTCAGCACGCTTGACGAGCGTCCCGCGGGACGACAGCCAGTGACGACCGTGATGCGACCCGAATCGGCGCGCGAGCGTGTTCTCCAGTTCGTGGCGCGCGAGACGGAGAAGGGCAGGCAGGCGTACGTCGTCTATCCCGTGATCGAAGAATCCGAAAAGACCGACCTCAAAGCGGCCACGACGATGTACGAGCTACTCTCGGCGGGTCCATTCGCCGGAAGAGTCGTTGCCCTTATTCATGGGAGAGTGCCTGCGGACGAGCGCGAAAAGATCATGCGAGGTTTTCGCGACGGAACAATCGACATCCTCGTTTCGACGACGGTGATCGAGGTCGGCATCGACGTCGCCAACGCCACTGTGATGTTGATCGAGCATCCAGAGCGGTTCGGTCTGTCTCAGCTACATCAGCTGAGAGGACGCGTTGGCCGCGGCGCCGATGCGTCCTATTGCATCCTGCTGGGCGACGTTGGGGAAGAAGCGGCGGCGCGTCTGAGAATCTTCACCGACACCGATGATGGATTCGAAATCGCCCGCGCCGACCTGCGGTTGCGAGGAATGGGCAATCTCTTCGGCCAGGAGCAGAGCGGCGAGGCGACGTTCAGGATCGCCGACCCGCTTCGCGACGAAGAACTGAATATCAAGGCAAGGACGGGCGCCGAGATGATCCTGACGCGCGATCCGGAGCTCGTGACGAAGGAGAACGCGGGAATCCGGAAAGTTCTGAGCTCGCGATACTCGCGGGCCCTCGAGCTTTTCAGGGTTGGCTAACGGAGACAATCCGAGGCACGGATCACCGATCGAGCGGGACGAAAGTGCGAGGAATGACGCCAGTGGAGTAGGTCGAGCCCGAGGTCTATTTCTCGGGATTCGCGAGTCGCTTCTTGATCCGATCGAGCTCAGCACTCACCTTCGCGAGCTCGTCCTTGCTCTTGGCGAGCTGATCCTTCAACGATGCGATTTCCTCGTCGCGGGACTTACTAACTACAACGACGGTGTCCTTTGTCGTCGTCGTCGTGGCAGCACCAGCAGGAGCCTGACTAGTCGTGTCTATCGACGCGACTCCCAGAGCGGCCGCGGCTGTGCGGCGAAGCACAACGGCCTCCGTGGTGTACCGGCCAGTTGAATCCGTCGACGCGAGATAATTGTCCAAAGCTGCGATGCCGCCGGCAAGCGACCCGCGGGGATTGGCCGGATCCACTAGATACGCGGCTTTCCAGAAAGCGATCTCCTTTGCGTTCCGCGTATCCGGATGGACTCTGACGAACTCATCGAGGAGCTTATCAGCGGCAAAGTAATTCCCCGAATCGGCGTCGAGCCGGGCGTTGTAGAGCGTACGGGACCAATCGCTGCGGACTGGCGGATTGACGGTGACCAGTTGCGCACACGCGCTCATCATCGCTGCAGACAGCATGAATACCAGCTTTCTCATCCCACCGCCTCGAGCTTGGGCGCTGGCTGGCGCCGTCGTCTCACACCCGTCGGCTCGGCGGGCAGGACGACGACGAAAGTCGTGCCTTTTCCCACCTCGCTCTGGACGGTAATACGTCCCCCATGTGCCTCGACGATTTCTTTCGCAATCGCCAGGCCTAAACCTGTGCCTTTGGTGGCCGCCTGCGCCTGGTTGTCGGCCTGATAGAACTTGTCAAAGATGTGCGGAAGCTGTTCCGGCGAGATGCCGGCACCCGTGTCGATCACGGTAATGGTGACCTTGTTGTCCTCGGCGCCGACGCGGAGCGTCACCTTTCCGCCACGCTCCGTGAACTTGAACGCATTCGAAAGGAGATTGCCAAGGACTTCGTTGATACGGTCTTCGTCCCACGAGACCTTCCGCGGAAGATTCTCTCCGTGATTGACACTGAACGCGATGTCACGCTGGCTCGCCAATACCGAGAAGGAGCTCTCGAGGGTGGTGAGGAACTTCTGGAGGTCGACCTCGCGGACATCGAGCTTCCCCCCGCTCGCTTCGAACCGACTAATGTCGAGGAGCCGCTTTACCAATCGGGTGAGCGTGTTCGCCTGCTTGGTGATCGTCTGAAGAATGTCCTTCTGTGGCTTCGGCATCTCGCCGTAAATCCCTTCCTGCAGCAGCTCGAGGTAACCGATGATCACGTTGATCGGCGTCTTGAGCTCGTGGGAGGCGACGCTCACGAATTCGGCGCGGAGACGCTCCAACTCGGCCAGCTGCCGAGCCATGGCCTGGTAGCTGGCCGCGAGGCGTCCGAATTCTTCCTTCTCGTTTGGCTTGATCTCCAGCTCGTGGCTGAGATCGCCCTCGGCGACTGCCCGCATGCCCTTCTCGAGCTCGTGAACGGGCTTGCTGACCGAGCGAAGGAGCCATAACCCGATCAGAAATGCTATAAGGAGAGCGACAGGCAAAGCACCGGCTGTCAGCCTTTCCGCGTTCAGCGTCTCGCTGGTCGCGTCGACGACGCGCTGCCGCGTGCGACTCCGGAGGGTCGCGGCACTCGATGACAATGTGCTGTCGACGGAGGCGATCGCGGGTCGAGTGCGTTGCTGCGAGATCATCTCTGCCACTGCCCCGCGTCCCGCCGAGGCTTGCTCGTATTCGTCACGGGTCGCGGATCTTAGCGCATCCAGTGAGGCGCGAATCTGATTCGCTGAAAGTCCCAGGCGATAGCGGTCCAGAGAATCCGTCAGAGTTACGAGAGTGTCGACCTCGCGCTGCATCCTGTTTTCGCTTTTCTGATCGTGGATGAAGAGCAAAGCGTCCTCAGCGCGCCTCGTATCGTCGGTACGCTCACGAAACGACGCGAGCAGCATTGACGCCGCAAACTCACGATCGCGCAGAAGCCGGCTCGTTTCATAAAGGTGCTCGAGCGAATTCAGCGAGAGAAGGAGCGGAACTATCAGAACCACCGCGATCGCTAACAGTCCCCAGCCGAGGCGGGCGCGCAAGGTCATGTCAGAGGGAAGCCTTAATGTCGGTCTTTCGAGGATTGTCGCGGCGAGTCTGTAATACTACCGCGACGGCGCGGTGGACGGAACCGCGCCGATCACACGCACTTGTGCGAGTGCCGAGCATCAGGACGGGTGATGGTTCGGACAGTATGAAGCGAAGCTACAGTGTTTCGCCGTTCGAATTATGTCAAGTTGGGACAGTACCTATGTTTGGTATTGTCGGCCGACGCAATCCGCCAAGGTTGACACTCGCCACGGGCGTCCTCTACCTTGCCGCGCACGACGATCTGTTGATGAATTCCACATATTCTCGAATCTCAGAGCTGCCCCGCCACCCGGGTCAGAGTGTCCGCGTGCGCGGATGGGTCACCCACGTCCGATCATCCGGTAAAGTCGCGTTCATCGTGATGCGGGATGGCACCGGGATCCTCCAGGCCGTCCTGGTCAAGAGTGACGTCTCCGCCGAATCCTGGACGCGGTTCGGAAAGCTCACCCAGGAGACATCGATCGAGGTCGAAGGAGAGGTCCGGCCCGATGCCCGCGCCCCAGGCGGGTTCGAGCTCGCCGTCAGGGAGCTATCGATCTACGGCGAGAGTCCGATCGATTACCCGATCCAGCCCAAGGAGCACGGAATCGACTTCCTGCTCGACAACCGTCACTTCTGGCTGAGGACGCCGCGGCAGCGAGCGATAGCGAAAATCCGAAGCGAAACGGAACAGGGCATCAGAGACTTTTTTTACGAACGCGAATTCACGCTGGTGGACACTCCGATTCTCACTGCGGCGATTGGCGAGCGGAGTGGTTTGTTCGGCACCGAGTACTTCGACGAAGGGACGGCATATCTCGCGCAAACCGGTCAACTTTACGGAGAGGCGGCGGCGGCCGCCCTCGGCAAGATTTATTGCTTCGGTCCGACATTTCGCGCCGAAAAATCCAAGACCCGGCGCCATCTCACCGAGTTCTGGATGGTCGAGCCCGAGGTGGCATTCAACGACTCGGACGACAACATGCGACTGCAGGAGGATTTCGTCGCGTACATGGTCGCCCGCGTGCTCGAGCGTCGACAGCCGGAGCTCAAGGAACTCGAGCGCGACGTAGCGAAGCTGGAGAGCATCAAGCCACCCTTCCCCCGCATCAATTACAGCGACGCGGTAAGAATCCTGCAATCCAAGGGCAGCGCTGTCACCTGGGGCGATGACCTTGGCGCGGAAGACGAAGCGCTTCTCGTCGAGGGACACGACCGCCCCGTCTTCATTTACAACTATCCAAAGCAGGCGAAAGCGTTCTACATGAAGGAGAATCCCGAGGATCCACGCACTGTCCTGTGCGACGACCTGCTCGCACCGGAGGGATACGGCGAGATCATCGGCGGATCGCAGCGCGAGGACGATCACGATAAGCTCCTCGCAAGGATCAAGGAAGAGAATCTTCCAGTCGAGGCGTACAACTGGTACCTCGATCTTCGAAAGTACGGAACCTTCGTCCACTCGGGATTTGGGCTCGGCCTGGAGCGGACCGTCGGATGGATTTGCGGAATCCACCACATCAGAGAAGCGATCGCGTTCCCGAGAACTATGAACCGGCTGAAGCCATGACGGATGATCAGATTCCGATGAGGAATCTCTGATGGGAACCGAACAGTACCACGAGCCGCCGGACGAGCTTTCGGCGAAGACGCGAACGTTCGCGCGAATGATCACTTCGCTCATCGAGGAAGCGGAGGCGATCGGCTGGTACGAGCAGCGGCTCGCGCTCGAGAAGGACCGCGAGGCACGGGCGATCATGCGAAATGCGCAACACGAAGAGTTCAAGCACTTCGGCATGGATCTGGAGTTTCTGCTGCGCCGAAATGCGAAATGGCAGGAGGTACTGCGCGGTATTCTCTTCCAGCCTGGAGACATCGTCGAGCACGGCGACGAGGCGGAAGAGGGGACCGAATGAGTGGCCGTCCATCTAACCCGCGCCCTTAGACACCGCAACTACAGGCTGTTTTTCAGCGGCCAAACAGTATCCCTGGTCGGCACCTGGATCACCCGCATTGCAACGAGCTGGCTCGTCTATCGACTGACGCACTCGGTAGTTCTGCTCGGCGTTGTCGGTTTTTTTGGACAGATTCCGACGCTCCTGCTCGCACCGTTCGCGGGCGTGCTCGTGGATCGATGGAACCGTCACCGGATTCTGCTCGTGACGCAGGTCTTGTCGATGCTCCAATCGGCGGCGCTCGCGGTCCTGACGCTGGCGGGCATCATCACGGTCGTCGACATCCTCGTGCTGCAGGTGGTGCAGGGAACGATCAACGCGTTCGACACGCCGGCGCGGCAGTCTTTCGTGATAGAGATGGTCGCGGATCGAGCGGACCTTCCAAACGCCATCGCGCTCAATTCGTCGATGGTGAATGCGAGCCGAATCGTCGGCCCGTCGATTGGCGGAGTACTGATCGCACTCTTCGGCGAAGGCTGGTGCTTCGCCGTAGACGCGATTTCTTATGTGGCGGTGATTGCGTCGCTGCTGGCGATGCGTCTCGAGAAATTGCCGTTGCGCTCCACGACTTCGAAAATGCTGGACGAGCTTCGAAGCGGCTTCGGCTACGTCGGAAAATTCCCGCCGATTCGTGACTCGCTCCTTCTCATCGCTCTCGTTGCGACGATGGGAATGCCGTACGCAGTGCTAATGCCGGCCATTGCGACGAACGTTCTGCACGGCGGCCCGCATACACTGGGATACCTGATGACAGCGTCGGGATGTGGGGCACTCGCGGGCGCATTCTATCTGGCGTCGCGCCGGTCGGTGCTCGGTCTGGGCCGCGTGATGGTTCTCTCGACTGGCGCCTTTGGCGCGGGACTAATTGCGTTCTCGTTCTCGCGAGTACTTTGGCTCTCTCTCCTGACGCTCCCAGTCGTTGGGGGCGGAATGATGGTCGAGATGGCGTCGACCAACACGATCCTCCAGACGATTGTCCAGGACGAGATGCGGGGAAGGGTGATGTCGTACTACGCAATGGCATTTCTCGGTACCGCGCCGCTCGGGAGCCTTCTGGGTGGATTCGTCGCCGACCGGATCGGTCCGATGAACACGATCACGATCGGAGGGGTCGCGTGTGTCGTCGCGGCTCTGATTTTCGGAATGCGATTGCCGCGGCTCCGCGCGCACGTCCGTCCGATTTACATCGAGCGGGGAATACTCGCGGCCGCGGAGATCGAGGCAGGGAATAAATCACTCTGACACGTGGCCCGAGCGGCCGTGTCAAAGAAATCCGGCCGCCCAGGCTTTGCCTCTGGCGGTTTTCCTGCCCCGATGCACAATTCCTAGTATGATGGTCCTTTCCGCCCTTAGGCCCGACGCGAGCCTTCCCGACTTTCTTGTTCATCGGGCTAAGTCCGCCTCGATTCGCCGCCTTTCGCTCGATTTGCTGGTCGGCCTTGGCGCACTGTCCGCCGCGCTGTGGTGGAAGCCTGGAACCTGGCTGGTGTGGGGCAGCGCGGGGCTCTGCGTTGCCACCTACGGGGCGTGGGGCATTGTAGATCGGGGGCGAGCCACGCCTTTCACCCTAAATAATTCGGCACTGCATGTCTTCGTAGAATCCCTGGCGGCGTTGATTGCCGGTTTGGGGATTCTCTCAGTCGCGGTCCTTGTTTATAGCGTCTGGGCGATTGCCCTCGGCACCTGGATCAGCTGATACCGACGGCACCACTTTCAGAAATCGCGATCAGCCGCGTGGGGCGATAACGGGCTCGGCGTATGCGGGCGATACAAGTTAACCCGAAACCCTCAACCTCTTGAGGAAGGAGCAACCATGAAACTGCTGGGTCCGACGTTGTTCGCCGCCCTACTCCTGGGCACTGCCTGCAGCGAGTCTACCGCTCCCGGAGCGTCTCTGACCGCGCTCCCGCGTGACCTCAGCCAGCCCGAGACCAAAATCATCGGCGGCAGCAATGAATTCGCGTTCGATCTGTTCCGCACTGAAAATGCCCATCAGCACGGCGCCAACGTGTTCATGTCACCCTTGAGCGCATCGATGGCGTTGGGGATGACGGCAAACGCGGCGAATGGCCCCAGCTGAACGATGATCTCCAGCAGCTCGGGATGAGGCTAGCATTTTTCGACGCTGACTTCACTCGAATGTCGCCGCGCGGCCTTGATCTCGTGATAACCAAAGTCTTGCAGAAGACCTACGTCGACGTCGATGAGGAGGGAACTGAAGCTGCCGCTGCTACAAGTGTCGGGATCGGCATCACTTCGGTTCCCGCCGCCTTCCGCGCAGATCGGCCGTTTCTAGCGGTCATTCGCGACCGCTTCTCGGGTACGATTCTCTTCATTGGGAAAATCGCGAAGCTTCCCGCGTGAGCCAGACAATCGCGAAGCTTCGCGCGTGAGCTGATGGCCCGTGTACCGGGCTGCGACTAGTCTGGTACGCGAAGAACCGAGGCTTGGAAAGGGTTACCCCTCCTTTCCCGTGTCCTCGCCTCTCTTCGCCTCATCCCACAGCTCGTCGAGCTTCTGTAATCCGGCGTGCGCGATGTCGATTCCACGCTCCTTCGCCAGTCTTTCGATCTCCTGAAATCTGCGCTCGAATTTGGCGTTTGCCTTGTCGAGTGCGATCGACGCATGGACGCCGGCTTTTCTGCAGAGATTCACCACCGCAAAGATTAAGTCGCCGAGCTCTGCCTCGAGCGCGTAATGACGCGCGTCTAGCTTTGGCGGCGCTCCCGCTTTGGGTGACGGCGATTTCCGAATCTCGGCGCGAACCTCCTCCAGCTCCTCCTCGACTTTCTCGGCGGGCCCATCGACGTCGGGCCAATCAAATCCCACTCCGGCCGCTCGGTCCTGGAGCCTGTGGGCACGGTGCAGGGACGGCAGCGACGCCGGCAATCCATCAGCGATCCTCGTGCGATGCCGCGACTTCATTCGCTCCCACGGCTCCTTTGCGGCGTCACCGTATAGATGCGGATGCCGTCCCTTCATCTTCGTGATTAGGCCGCTTGCCACGTCCGCCATGGAAAACGCTCCGCGCTCCTCCGCCAGCACCGAGTGAAATAGCACCTGGAGCAGCACGTCACCCAGCTCTTCGCGGATCGCACGATCCTCGCCCAACCGGATCGCGTCGTCGAGCTCGTTGGCCTCCTCGATCAGATATGGCCGCAGCGATTCGTGCGTCTGCGCCGCGTCCCATTCGCAACGCGCGCGGAGGTCGCGCATCAGCGCGAGGGTATCGTCGAAAGAGTGCGTCGCCTCGATTGATTGCGTCTTGTCCATTGGTCTCTGCGGAATTCCGGCATTTGGAAGTGACGTGTCCCAACCGTGAGTTGCCAGGCTCAGTGCGCCTCGCTGTAGACTACGGTTTGTAGTTCCTGGCTGGGTCGGCGTATACTACCCGCAACGTAAATGAAGCGTCAATGAAGCAGACATTAGCTCGCGCTCGGGTCGAGATCGATCTGGGCGCGTTGCAGCGTAATGGAGCCGCGGTCGCCCGTCATGCGGGAGTGCCACTCCTCCCGATGATCAAGGCCGACGCTTACGGGCTCGGAGTAAGCGCTGCCGTCCGCGCCCTCGATCCGCTCGAGCCGTGGGGTTATGGGATCGCGACCGTCACCGAGGGCGAAGAGCTTCGAGCGCTCGGCGTCACGCGTCCGGTTGTCATCTTCACGCCTTTGCTGGAGCACGACCTCACGCGCGCGAGAACGGCCAAGCTCGCGCCGACCCTGGGGTTCCCGCACGAGATAGAAGCGTGGCGACGCATCGGAGGAGGGCCATGGCATCTCTCCATCGATACGGGAATGAGTCGGGCCGGAATTCCGTGGCGCGAGGTGGGCGACATTGCTCAGCTCGTCGCGCTTGCGCCGCCGGACGGAGCCTTCACGCATTTTCATTCCGCCGAGCTGGACGACGGATCGCAGGAAGTGCAGGAGAAGCGGTTTCGGGAAGCCATCGCGAGTCTTCCTTCGCGGCCCAGGATTCTCCACGCCGACAATAGTGCGGCCATCGCGCGGCGAGGTCGGAGTGAGTGGGATCTCGTGCGGCCCGGAATATTTCTTTACGGGGTCGGGAGTGGCCGGAGCGCTGCGATTCAGCCCGAGCCCGTTGTCCATTTGCGGGCGCCGATCGTGGAGATCCGAAAGGTTGAGGCAGGTGACACCGTCAGCTACGATGCGACCGCCCGGCTCGAGCGAAGCGCGCGCATCGCGACGCTGGCCGTTGGTTACGCCGACGGATATCCGCGGTCTCTCGGCAATAACGGCGTGGTTCTGGTGGGAGGAACGATCGCGCCGATTACCGGTATGGTGACGATGGACATGACCATGATCGATGTGACGACGGTGAAGTGTGACGTCGGAGAGATCGCGACCTTGATAGGACGGTCGGGTGACACGGTGCTCACGGTAGAGCGCGTTGCTGACGATGCGAGCATGTCTCCCTACGAGCTGCTCACCGGCTTGCGATCGCGAGTCGAGCGATCCTACGTCGGCGCATGAGCGCGAAGCGCGCCGCAATCATCGTCCTGGATGGCGTAGGCATTGGCGCTGCGCCCGATGCTGCTCAGTACGGTGACACGGGCAGCGACACGCTCGGTAACGTCGCCCGTGCCTGCAACGGTCTGAAGCTGCCCCGCCTCGAGCGACTAGGCCTTGGAAACATCAGCGCGCTTCAAGGTATCGCTCCGCGTGGCGACGCCTCCGGTGCCTGGGGCAAAATGCGCCCCGCGTCTGCGGGGAAGGACAGCACCACCGGCCACTGGGAAATCGCAGGTGTACATCTGGACCGCCCGTTTCCCACGTATCCCACGGGATTTCCAAATGAACTGATCGAGCGATTTGCGCGCGAGACGGGTCGGGGAGTGATTGGAAATGTCGTTGGCAGCGGCACGGACGTAATCGAGCGGTACGCGGACGAGCAGAAGTCGAGCGGTAGCTGGATCGTCTACACCTCGGCCGATTCGGTCTTCCAGATTGCGGCCGATGAAGGTGTCATTCCTCTGAGCGAGTTATACAAGGCTTGCGAGATCGCGCGTGAAATGCTCGCGCCGCCGCACGATGTCTCGCGGGTGATTGCGCGCCCGTTCGTTACCGAGAACGGCATCCACACCAGGACGGCTAACCGCAGGGATTATTCGCTCGCTCCTCCGTCCGACACACTTCTCGATGCGCTCTCGCGGGCAGGAGTTGCGCGCGAAGGCATCGGGAAGGTCGACGATCTTTTCGCGGGCCGCTCCATTCGGTCGAAGCACACGGCGTCGGACGCCGAGGGAATCCGCGACATCAAGGCCTGGCTTTCGAGCGCGGAAAGTGGGTTCCTCTTTGCCAACCTAGTAGATTTCGACCAGTTGTACGGGCACCGCAATGACGTTGCGGGTTTCTATGATGCGCTGCGCGAGTTCGATGCCGCTCTGCGCTCCATCACATCGCGGCTCAAAGAGGACGATCTGCTGTTCATCACCGCCGACCACGGCAACGACCCAACTACACCATCGACGGATCACGCGCGGGAATTCGTGCCCATTCTCGCGACCGGCATGCGCGTCGTTCCGCGAGACCTTGGCGAGCGATCCACGTTCTCCGATCTGGGCGCGACGGTTGCGGAATGGTTCGGCCTCTCCTTCAGGGGACGTGGCGCATCGTTTCTGGCCGAGCTGATAGTCTGATGAGCACGAAGTCGGGATCCGAAGCTTCCCTCCGGGAGGCGGCGATCCGTGCGCTGGCCAACGCCTACGCTCCATACTCAAACTTCCGGGTCGGCGCTGCGTTGCGTACGAGTGGCGGGGCTGTCGTCACCGGCTGCAATATGGAGAACTCGGTATATGGCCTCGCGATCTGCGCGGAAACCCTTGCCGTGGCCTCTGCTGTCTCACAAGGGCTCACCGACTTCGACGAGATAGCCATCGCGACGGACGACAGTGAGCCGACGCCACCGTGCGGAGCCTGCAGGCAGGTCCTGAACGAGTTTGCGCCCGGCATCAAAATTTCCAGCTACACCCGCGACGGAAAGGAAGCTTCGTGGACTCTCGACGAGCTGCTCCCGCACGCCTTCGTGCTGACCCAATCACGTGGAAGGATGTAGTGACTCCTCGGTCTTTGCTTTTTCGCGCCTTTGGTACTGCGGCGCTGCTTGCTGCTTTCGTTTCGTGCTCGGAGAATCTGGATAGCTCGGGCGCCTGTCCCGTGCTCTGCCCCCAGGTCGGTGGAGATGTGCAGAATGTCACCATCGACGCAGTGGTGCTCGACACGACCGTCGAGGCACTTTCGGGACTTGGCAACGAGAATGGGCTGTTCCTCGCGTCGCGCGGAGACACTCTCGATACGCGGGTGATCATCAGGTACGACTCGCTGCCGCAGAAATTCACACCAGCCGGCGACACGGCGCAGCCGATCACGACCGTCGACAGTGCGTACATCCAGTTCATGCTCGACACCGTCTCGATCAAGGGGGCCGGGCCCGTAACGATCGAGGCTTACGACGTTGACACGACCGCGAACGACACGTCTGCCGCAGCCGTTCTCGCGCTCTTTCGACCCGACCGTTTGATATCGTCGCAGACGTTTGCACGCACCGATCTCACCGACTCGCTCAAGTACTTCATCTCCAACGCGACGGTGTTGTCGAAAATCCAGAGCGCATCACGACTGCGAATCGGTCTACGCGCGACATCGTCCGAATCATTCCAGGCGCGATTTTTCTCGACCGAGGCCGGATTTCCGCCACTTCTGACTTTTCGGGCGACACCGGACACGGCGACGGCGCGACAAATCGTGAACCCGTTGTCAAGCACGCCCGCCGATGAGAAACTCGCGGCTGCCCACCTTGGCGACTACACGCTGATTGCGAAGGCGCCGCCGCCGGCAGCCCAGACCGATCTCGCGGTGGGCGGCCTGCCGCCACGAAGGGTCTATATGCGGTTTGACATTCCCGCGTCCATCATTGATTCCTCGACCGTCGTTCGCGCTACGCTTTTGCTCAATCAGATTCCGACCGCTTTGCTCGATCCGACGGACACCGTGCGAATTTTGCCGGGACTCGTTCTGGCCGGTAAGGCCGTGAAGGATCCCGCAAAGGCGGCTGAGATCGCAACGGACATCGCGCTCGACACAGTCTTCGTGCAGCCCGGGGGATCCGGGCTCACGCAGGTGGAGCTCGCCCGTGCGTTCGCGGTGTGGAGGACGCAGTCTCCGGACACCACCGCCCGCGCGATCGTTCTCAGATCCTTGACGGAGGGACTTTCACCGCTTGAGATTGCGTTCTCTTCGAGCGAAGCGGTTACGGCGCTGCGTCCACGACTGAGAATCAGTTTTGTCAAACGTGTCCCGCTGGGGCTACCGTGATGCGCGCACCAACTATAGTTCTGCTCGCAGCGATCTGCGTCACTTCCGGCGCGAGAGCGCAGGGCGCTCTCAGCACCGAGGGACTCGGATATCCCTCGGGCCAGATCAGCGCGCGCTCTGAAGGGGCTGGAGGGTCGCTCGGCGATTTCGACGCGCTCAGTCTCGTCTCTCCATCGTCGATTGCGGGCGCTGGTTCGGCCGCTCTCTTTTTTCAATATTCACCGGAATTCCGACGCGTGACCACGGGCTCGGGCACGGCAAAGACGACGACCGCGCGATTCCCCCTGGTGTCGGGCGTTCTGCCGATGGGTCAGAATTGGGTCCTTGGCATCAGCTCCTCGAGCTTTCTCGACCGATCATACGAGACGAGTTTGGTGAGAAGGCAGAACGTTGGCGAGATAACTGACAGCGTGGACGTGACGGAGGAGAATAAAGTTCTCGGCGCCATCAACGACGTTCGTCTCGCTCTGGCGTGGGCGAGCGGACCGGTGTTTCGCGTGGGAGTCGGCGCGCACGTATTCGCCGGAAGCAACCGAGTAACCATCTCGGAGATTTTTCCGGATAGCACCAAATTTCTGAGCACCAATGAATCGGACAGAATCAGCTATGACGGCTTCGCTGCGTCCGCCGGTCTGGAGTATCATCCGTCTAGAACGATCGGCTTCGCGCTCGCGGCGAGAAAAGGCGGTGATCTCCGCGCTGAAAAGGGCGACACCGCACTCGGCAAAGGAAAGATCCCAGATCACTACTCCGCGTCCATCACCTACGACGGCATCACAGGGGCGACGCTTTCGGCGCGGGCGGCTCACGACTCGTGGAGCTCGCTCGCTGCGCTGTCGTCCACGGGCATTCAGGCGTTCGATGGCTGGGACACGAGCGTTGGCGCCGAAGTAACGGGCCCACGCCTTCTGCAGCGGATCATCATCGTGCGCGCTGGGGCGCGGAAACGGACGCTGCCATTCGGGTTCAACGGGCAAAAAGTATCCGAGACTTCTTTCATGGCCGGCTTGGGAGCACCGTTGGCGCGTGACCGCGCGAGCATAGACTTCGCGTTCCAGCGGGCTGCGCGCTCCAGCGTCGGACCGGTGAAAGAGACGGGCTACATCTTCAGCTTTGGGTTGAGGGTCAGCCCCTGATGGGTGAGAGCGCGAATGCGAAGCCCGAGGTAATCCTCGTCGCTGACGACATTCCCGCCAACGTGGAGCTCTTGCTCGATCAGCTTAACAGCCTGGGGTACGACACGATCACCGCTGTCGACGGACCATCAGCGATCGCATCGGCGTTCGAGAATCATCCGGATCTTTGCATCCTCGACGTGTCTATGCCAGCCGGCGACCTGGGCGTCGACGACAGATCGACCGGCTTCGAGGTGTGCCGCAGGATAAAGCGCGATCCCCGGACTTCTCGAATCCCCGTGATCTTCGTGACGGCGCTCAACGACACCAGCGATCGCGTCCGCGGAATAGAAGCCGGCGGAGACGACTTTCTCACCAAGCCACACAATCGTCTCGTGCTCGGCGCGCGCGTCCGGAGCCTCCTCAAGCTAAAAGCGGCGACTGACGCGCTGGAGGACAGCCTTCGCAAGCTGCGCGAGCTGGAAAGAGTGCGCGACGATCTCATGAAGATGATCGTCCACGACCTCAAGACTCCGCTGACCTCGGTACTCGCCACTCTCGAGATGCTTGCCGACGGTGACTTCGGAGCGGTGACGACGACGCAGAAAGCAGCAATAGGCGACGCGGAGACGAAGTCGGAAGACCTGCTCGCGCTGATCGACGACATACTCGAAGTCGCACGCATCGAGGAGGCGAACATTTCGCTCGCGCTGGCTCCAATCGCTCCGGGCGCGCTACTGGCGGAGCTGGTTCATGAATGGTCGCACCGCTTCACTCAGGAGCGTACCACGGCTTCGGTATCAGTCGCCGACGACGCTCCCGTGTTCTCCGGCGATAAGGGTCTGGTCAAGCGCGTGTTCTCCAATCTGATCCAGAACGCAGTTACTCACTCTTCGCATCCGGTTCATCTCGATCTGAGCGCCCGGCGCGCCCGCAACGGTGTCCTTTTTACCGTGGCCGACAATGGACCTGGAATTCCGCCGGAGTATCACGATTTGATTTTCAGAAAATTCGGTCAGGTGGAGATGCCGCGTTCACCACGGACGCGCAGCTCGGGACTTGGGCTGACTTTCTGCAAGCTGGTAGTGGAGCGCCATTGCGGCCGCATCTGGGTGAAGAGCGAGGAAGGAAAGGGAAGCTCTTTTTATATCGAGCTGCCGTGCGATCCCGTCGAGGAAGTCACATCGCCAGCGGGCACGGCTGTCGCCGGCGCCTCCGGACGTTTGGGCTGACACGCTAGAGTGCCCGCATGAACGCCACGAACCGACCTACGGTCTACATCGAAACCTACGGGTGCCAGATGAACGTCAGCGATACCGAGCTCATGCTCGGCAAACTGACAGCATCGGGTTATGAGGCCGTCGGCCAGCCGGAGGCCGCGGATGTCATCCTCATCAATACTTGCGCGATCCGCGAACATGCGGAGCAACGGGTGATGGGCAGGATCGGAGAGATGAAGAGCCGAATGAAGCGAGACGCCGTGCTGGGCGTCACTGGCTGCATGGCGCAGCGGCTTGGGTCCGAGCTTCTTGATCGTGCGCGACACGTGAGTCTCGTGATCGGTCCGGATGGATATCGCGAGCTGCCATCTCTCATCGAAAGCGCACGCGAAGGCGCGAGGACCACGGCAACCGAATTCGATCTCGAGGAGCACTACGAGGACTTCACGCCACGGCGATTCGAGGGAGTGAAGGCGTGGATTCCAGTACAACGTGGTTGCGATTATCGCTGCACGTACTGCATCGTACCGACGACCCGCGGCCCGGAGCGAAGCCGGAAGCTCGCCGAGGTGGTCCGCGAGGCCGAGTCGGTAGTCGCGTCGGGCATCTCGGAGATTGTCCTCCTCGGACAAACGGTGAACTCGTATTTCGACGGAGAGCGTGACTTCGCCGATCTTCTACGCTCCGTTGGCAATGTAGAAGGCCTGAGACGGCTGCGGTTCACGAGTCCGCACCCGAACGATTTCACCGAGCGCGCAATTCGCGCCATCGCCGAAACGGAGTCCGTCTGTGAGCACGTCCATCTGCCCATGCAGTCTGGATCAACCAGAACGCTCAGGAGGATGCTCCGACGCTACACCCGTGAGGAATATTTCAAGTGTGTTGGGGAGCTACGGGCAGCGATCCCGGACGTCGCGCTGACGACGGACATTATCGTCGGCTTTCCGGGCGAGAGCGAAGAGGATTTCGCGGAGACTCTTAGCGCGGTCGAGGAGGTGGGCTTCGACGACGCGTATACTTTCAAGTTCTCGATGCGCGACGGAACTCCGGCGACGCGATTCCCGCCTTCCGACACGGTGCCCGACGAGGTCGCGAGCGAAAGACTAGCTCGGCTGATTGCGACAGCGCGCTTCGGCAGTCGCGCGCGGAATATGAAGCTCCTCGGAGCGACTCGAGAGGTTCTGGTCGAGAAACTCGCACGCCGCGGCGGGCTGCTGCAGGCAAGAACCCGCGACTTCAGAACGGTGATGATCCCGGGCGACGCCTCCATGATCGGACAGTACGTCAGCGTGGAATTGACCGGGACGACGGGATCAACCTTCATCGGGCGAGTAGCCGGAGCGCGCAGTACGCTTCCCCAGCTTTCGATTGCGCAACCCGTCTAATGATTCCGGTTCGGAGAGCGTAGCGCGCTAGCCTCAGGCAGTCCGAGACCGGATCGACACTGCCCCTCATCACCGCGACATACCTGTGCTACTGCGCCGGACTCCTTGTCGGTTTCTCGGGCCTCGCCTGGATCGCAGTCGTTGGCGCTGCTATCGCTCTCGTCGCGGCGCTCGGAACACGCCGCGCCTCTCTGGCTGGCTTGGCGCTCATCGTCGGCGGAGCGGCCATTGTCGCTACAACGACCGCGCCTCCGCCGTTGCCGGTTGCACACGCCAAGTCGCTCCAGATCAAGCCTGATCTTCTGACGCGGATTCGGTTGCGGGCGGGACGCTCCATCGATCGGACGTTTGGTGATGACGCGCCGCTCGCTCGGGCGCTTCTGATCGCGGACCAGCGCCAGATTCCAACCGAGATGCGCGACAGGTACGCATCCGCGGGCTTGATCCACATGCTCTCGATCTCCGGACTCCACGTTGCCGTTATCGCGGCGGCGATGGAGCTTCTCTTTCAAGTCGCGCGAATGCCGCGTCGAGTTGCGTTGATGGCGGCCTTCGTCGCGACGGGTCTATACGTGGCGGCGATCGGCGCGCCTCCACCCGCGCTCAGGTCGGCGGCAATGCTTGGGGTGGCGCTCGTCTCCCGGCTCGTTCAGCGACCGACATCACCCTGGGCGGCGTGGGCGATTGGCGCTTTTATTCCTTTGTTCGCGCCTCGCACTGTTCTGGATGTCGGGTACCAGCTGAGCGTGCTGGGGATGTGCGCTCTCGTCGCCGCCGGAGCACTCTGGCATAGACACTTCGCGCGCCGCGTCGACGGCTGGAAAGGTCGACTCGCCAGAGAGCTCGTGACTTCTCTCGTTGCGTGCGCGATCACTGCACCACTCGTCGCGTGGGTCTTCGGCCGAGTCAGCCTCATCGCTCCTGTGTCGAACCTGATCGCGGCGCCAGTCATCACGTTGGCACAGCCCGTACTCTTTCTGGCGATGCTGCTCGCGCCGTTCGGGACTCTTGCGCGGTTCGTCGCGCAGGCGGTGCACCCGCTGCTCTTCGCGTTCGACTGGATATCGCTATCGGCCGCGTCTGTCCCGGGAGCGGCGATAACGATGACGTCCACGTTGCCGACCGCGGTATTGTCTGGCTGTGCTGCGGCCGCACTGGTCGTCGTTTGCGTGAGCCGGTATCCGTCGCGTCCGGCGATCGCCGCGATCGGCTCTCTCGCATTGATGGTTGTGGTCCCGGCGGTTCCGCTTTCTCGTCCCCACGGCGTCGAGCTGCACGTTCTCGACGTCGGTCAGGGTGACGCAATCCTCCTCAGGACAGATGCGGGACGCTGGGTGCTTTTCGATGCCGGGCCGGCCTGGAATGGCAGTGACGCGGGTCGAAGAATCGTCATCCCGTATGTGCTTCGTCGTGGCGGGTCGCTCAAGGCCTTCGTTCTGTCGCATCCGCACAGCGATCACGTAGGCGGCGCCGCCAGCGTGCTTGCAGCGCTGCATCCGGACAGTTACTGGGACGCCGCGTTTGCAGGCGGAGCGGAGGCTTACATCGCATCGCTCACTACCGCTGCGAAGGAAAATATCGAGTGGCACCGCGTTCATCCCGACGATTCGGTGCAGATAGATGGAGTCACGATCTCTTTTCTTGCCCCTGACTCCGCGTGGACCGTAGGCCTCAAGGACCCCAACCTCGCCAGCACCATCGCGCTCGTGAAATACGGAATGGTGCGCTTTCTGCTCGTAGGTGACGCAGAGCGGGGGGAAGAGGATTGGCTCCTTGCTCGGCATGCGAGTGAGCTCCACGCAGATGTGCTAAAGGTCGGTCATCACGGCAGCTCTACGAGCAGCAGCGACGAATTCCTTGCCGCCGTGCGCCCGGAGCTTGCGGTGATATCGGTAGGCGCGGGCAATATGTACGGTCATCCGAGCGCGGACGTCATTCGCGCGCTGGCGAGGACGGGGGCCGAGGTTCTCAGGACGGACGAAGCGGGAACCGTCGTAGTGCGCACGGATGGCGCACACATCGAAGTCGAGGCGAAGGGGGAAAAATGGGAATTGGCGCGCGAGTCGTCGCGGCGGTAGCTGGAGAGAAAACCGAAATACCGTTTGCGCTGACGGACATCTATCCTGAGCTCGCGGAGGTGAGCTACCGAAAAGGTGGACTGCCGGTGCGGATCGCGGGGTGGGCACTCGGAACGCGAACGGCGCAGGCGATTACACTTTGGCGTACGGTTTTCGTCGACCCAGCCACACCAGTCACGGCGGAGCTACTCTTGCACGAGCTTCGCCACGTCCACCAATTTTCGGAGCGCAGGACATTTCCGCTCAGCTACCTTTGGCAATCGATTCGGCACGGCTACTCCAACAACGCCTACGAGATCGACGCGAGGCGGTACTCAGAGCAGCGCCTCGCGCAGACTGCCCCCGACAAGGATCTCTGAAGTGGTAAAGCACACGGCGACGTCGGTAGTAACCATAGAGCGCTTCATCATCGAGCAGGAAAAACTGCACCCCGAAGCGACGGGTGAGCTTTCGGGTCTGCTTTACGACCTCGCGCTCGCCGCAAAGATGATCGCCAACAAGGTCAGGAGTGCGGGACTAGCCGATATCATCGGCGCGACTGACCTCGAGAACGTGCAGGGCGAGACACAGCAGAAACTCGACGTGCTCGCCAACGAGATCATCATCAAGGCCGTCGACCATGGTGGAAGACTTTGCGCGATGGCGTCAGAGGAAGAGCCTGGCATAATCGATATCCCCGAGCATTTCCGCTGCGGAAAATATTGTCTGCTCTTCGACCCGCTCGATGGCTCGTCGAACATCGACGTGAATGTCCCCGTCGGCACTATCTTCTCAGTCGTTCGGAAGATCACGCGCAGCAGCCGCGGTGAAATGGAAGACATGCTGCAGCCCGGGCGCAGGCAGGTCGCGGCGGGCTACGTCATCTATGGCTCGAGCACGATGATGGTCTATACGACCGGACAGGGCGCGCACGGATTCACCCTCGATCCGTCGCTCGGCGAGTTTCTACTTTCACACCCGAACATCCGGACACCCGACACCGGACGGTACCTGTCGGTAAACGACTCCTACCACGCGCAGTGGGAGCCCTCCGTCCAGAGCCTCATGCAATACTATCGCGGCCAGGACGGCAATCGTCAGCCCATGAATACCCGTTACGTGGGCTCCCTCGTCGCCGACTTCCATCGCAACCTTCTGGGCGGCGGACTGTTCGCGTATCCCGCCAATCGGAAGAACAAACGCGGCAAGCTGAGACTATTGTACGAGGCGTGTCCCCTCGCGTTCATAGTGGAGCAGGCGGGCGGCGCAGCGACAGATGGAATTCAGCGCGTTCTCGACGTTCAGCCAACGGAGCTGCATCAACGGACTCCGCTATTCATCGGAAGCAAGAACGACGTCGACGCCGCCACCGCCGTGCTTGGTGGGCAACACCGGAATGCCGGCTCGCTCGCGGGCGTCGGATCGGTAGGCGCGTGACTGACGCGCGTTGCTCAGCGCACGCCGCCACGTGCGCGTGAAGAAAGACGCCTCGGCTCAAAGGCTCTCGCCCTCCGGCATCCCAGTAAAAACCGTTTATCGCCCCGAGGACGCCGTCGCTGACTACGGATCGCAACTGGGTGATCCCGGGGTTTGGCCATATACGCGGGGTGTACAACCGACGATGTACCGCGGACGGTTGTGGACGATGCGGCAGTACGCTGGATTCGGCAGCGCCAGAAGCACGAATGAGCGATTCAAGCTCCTCCTGAATGCCGGACAAACCGGACTCTCCGTCGCGTTCGATCTGCCCACACAAATGGGACTCGATTCCGATTCTCCGCGCGCGCTCGGCGAAGTTGGACGCGCGGGCGTTGCGATCGACAGCGTAGACGACATGCACGCGCTGCTCGAAGGAATTCCGCTCGACCGCGTGTCGACATCGATGACGATCAACGCGACCGCGGCGACCCTGCTCGCCATGTACATCGTGGTAGCGGAAGAGCGCGGAATCGCGCGGAACGCCTTGAGTGGCACCATCCAAAACGACATCCTCAAGGAGTACATCGCGCGCGGAACGTACATCTATCCGCCCGAACCCAGCATGGCGCTTATCGCCGAAGTCTTTCGGTTCTGCGCTGACGAAGTTCCCAACTGGAATCCGATATCCATCTCGGGTTACCACATCCGAGAAGCAGGCGCGACAGCGGTGCAGGAGCTGGCGTTCACTCTCGCGAACACCATCGAATACGTCCAGCGAGCGATTGACGCGGGCCTCGCCGTGGACTCCTTTGCGCCCCGCCTCTCTTTTTTCTTCGCCGCCCACAGCGATCTGTTCGAGGAGATCGCCAAGTTCCGCGCTGCACGCCGCATGTACGCGCATATCATGCGCGAGCGGTTTGGTGCTTCGGACTCGAGCGCGCGACTCCGGTTTCATACCCAGACTGGAGGCGTCACCCTCACCGCGCAGCAACCGCTGAACAACGTCGTGCGTGTTGCTATCCAGTCCCTCGCCGCGACCCTGGGCGGAACGCAGTCGCTGCACACAAACGGCTATGACGAGGCTCTTGCGCTTCCCACTGCTGAAGCGGCCACTCTCGCTCTCCGGACTCAACAGATCGTTGCGTATGAATCCGGAATCACGAATACGGTCGATCCACTCGCCGGCAGCTACTATGTCGAGCATCTCACCTCAGAGCTCGAAAGCCGCGCGAACGATCTCATCGGGAAAGTCGACGGGCTCGGCGGGTCTGAGAAGGCCATCGCCCGAGGGTTTTTTCAGGAGGAGATCGCACGCAGCGCCTATGAACAGCAGCTGCGCGTCGAAGCGGGCGAGAACGTTATCGTCGGGGTAAATCGATTCGCGGACGACAGCGAGGTGCTTTCAGTGCAAGCACCCGACTACTCGGCGCTTGAGAAGGCGCAGGTGAAAAGCGTGGCGGCTTTGAAGCGTGCGCGGGATACATCGGCGACTGCCCGGTCGCTGGGCGCACTACAGGATGCGGCGAGTGGGTCGCCTGAGCAGACACACCTCATGCCCATGATCGTCGAGGCCGTGCGCTCGCGCGCGACCGTGGGCGAAATCTCGGCTGCTCTCGCTGAATCGTGGGGCTACTATCGGCCGTCACTCTAACTGCGTGTCGCTTTTTGAAACTGAGCTCGCTCGTCGAAGTCCTCTCGGTCTTGTCACTCCCTAAGCTTGAGACGATCGACGTCGAGGACTAAGTTTCGAGTACCGCAGTTCTCTCCCGAATCCAGCATGCCCACATACGAGTTTCGCTGCCCAGCTGGGCACGATTTCGAAAAATTTTACCGCTCTATTGGCGCGGCGGAGTCGGTCGTCGCGTGTCCGGTGTGCGGTAAGACGGCCGAGAGGCAGCTATCGGCCGGAGCCGGGCTCGTCTTCAAAGGGTCGGGGTTCTATATCACTGACTACGGCAAAGACGGAAAGAAGCCGCAGACTGCGCCGACAGCCGGGAAATCCAGCGAGACTCGCAGTGAGGGCGATTCAGGTGGAAAGCCCGACTCTACGCCGAAGACAGAAAGCGAGCCCTCGCCAAAGTCAGGCGCCGAATCGAAACCCGCGTCGTCGACAAAAGCTGCGACGGACCGGCCTTCTTCCAAGAAGGCGAAAGACACCGAATGACCTCCGCCGAACAGATTCGCGCCGAGCTCATTCGCGCGGCGCGCAGTCTTGGCGCGCCCGAGGATGTCGATCCGCTCGTCGAACGGCCGCGCGACATTGCGCACGGCGACTGGGCCACGAACCTCGCGATGGTTCTGGCAAAACCGTTCCGCTCGAAACCGCGTGAGATCGCCGAGAAGCTCCGCGATTCGATGAGCCTCGAAGGCGCTGGCGTCTCGAAGATAGACATCGCCGGTCCGGGTTTCATGAACTTCTGGATCGACGCCGGCCGGATCGCATCGGGTTTGAGTGCGATCATATCCGCCGATCAGGGATACGGCCGCAACGATTCGGGTCATGGGCGAGAGGTCAACATCGAATTCGTCTCCGCGAATCCAACCGGACCGCTGCATGTTGGACATGGGCGCCAAGCAGCGCTCGGCGACGCGATCGCTACGCTGCTGGGAAACACCGGTTGGAAAGTCACGCGCGAGTTCTATTACAACGATGCGGGCGCACAGATCGACAACCTCGCTGCAAGCGTGGAGGCGAGGCTGGCTGAGCTGGAAGGAAAATCATCGCAGATTCCAGAGGGCGGCTACCATGGCGAATACATCCGCGAGATCGCGGAGCGGTATAAATCGAACAGCGATGGATTGTCGGTCAGACAATTCGCGGTTCGCGAGCTCCGAAAGGAACAGGATCTCGACCTCCAGGCGTTCGGCGTGCGGTTCGACCACTATTTCCTCGAGTCGTCGCTCTATACCAACGGAATGGTGGACGACACTGTGCGGCTTCTCATCGCCTCGGGGAAAACCTACGAGCACGAGGGTGCTCTCTGGCTCCGCACAACGGAGTTCGGTGACGACAAGGATCGCGTTATGAGAAAGCGCGACGGCACCTACACCTATTTCCTGCCCGACGTCGCCTATCACGTCACGAAGTGGAATCGCGGATTTCGGCGTGCGATCGACGTGCAGGGCGCGGATCATCACAGCACCGTGACTCGGGTGCGCGCCGGCCTGCAGGCGCTCGAGATGGGAATGACGCCTGATTATCCCGAGTACGTGCTGCACCAGATGGTCACGGTCATGAAGCACGGCGAGGAGGTGAGGATCTCCAAGCGTGCCGGCAGCTACGTCACGGTTCGAGACCTCATCAGCGAGGTCGGCCGCGATGCGGTGCGGTACTTCTTCCTCATGAGAAAGAGCGACTCGCAGCTGATCTTCAATGTCGACCTCGCCGCATCGCAGTCAGAGGAGAATCCCGTTTACTACATCCAGATGGCTCACGCGCGTATGTGTGGAATCTTCAGGGTGGGCGGGATCGATCCCACCTCGGTGAGCCCCGTCGATGCACCGCTCGACGTTCTCACCGAGGTGGAAGAGCAGGAGCTGATAAAAGCTCTCGTCGACTTTCCGGAGCTCGTCGCGTCCGCGGGGGAGACGCTCGAGCCGCACCGAATCGCGACGTATTTGCTCGAGACCGCGCGCCTGGCGCACCTCTGGTACCACAAGCATCACGTTCTGGAGCAGCCGGAAGACATCACGCGGGCGCGCCTCGCACTGGCGCGCGCAGCGCAGATAGTGCTGCGGAACGGGATGCGTATACTTGGGATCACCTCTCCGGAGAGGATGTAGTTGCTGCGCCGGTCAGCTCTGTTAGGACTAGCCGCGCACCTTACCTCAACTCGCTAGAGCGAATGTCCGTCCTGGTAGTAGGATCTGTCGCGCTGGATTCCGTCGAGACGCCGTTCGGCAAAGCCGAGGATGTGCTGGGCGGGTCAGCGACGTTTTTCGCGGCGTCAGCGAGCCACCTCACCAAAGTGAGCGTGGTAGGAGTGATCGGCTCTGACTACCCGGTTCAGAAACTCGATCCGCTCAAGAAGCGCGGCGTCGATTTCAGCGGACTCGAGCGCGCGGACGGTGACTCGTTCCGCTGGCGAGGCCGATACCGGCACGATCTCAATTCCGCCGAAACACTCGAGACCCGACTCGGAGTTTTCTCGCGCTTCAGTCCCAAGATTCCCGAGAAGCTTCGCTCGGCGCCATACGTATTTCTGGCTAACATCGACCCTCGCCTGCAGCTCGACGTGCTGAAGCAGGTCGAGAAGCCAAAGCTCGTCGCCTGCGATACGATGAATTTCTGGATCCAGAGCCGGCGGCCTGACATCCTGGCACTGCTGGAGCACGTTGACCTCGTGACTCTGAACGATGCTGAAGCGCGCCAGCTCACTGAGAAAGCCAACCTGGTCCAGGCGGCGCAGTGGATCATGGCGCGCGGCCCGCGTCACGTAATCATCAAGAAGGGCGAGCACGGGGCTTTCATGTTCACGGAGAACTCGATTTTCTTCGCGCCGGCATTCCCGCTCGAGAACGTATTCGATCCCACCGGAGCTGGTGACTCGTTCGCCGGCGGATTTATCGGATATCTGGCGGCGACGGGCGATCTCAGCGAAGGTAGCATGCGCCGCGCAGTGATTTACGGGTCAGTGATGGGATCGTTCGCCGTGGAAAAATTCTCGATAGAACGGCTCATGACTGTAACCCGGGCGGAAATCGACCAGCGGATGCGCGACATGCGTCGTCTGGTCGCGTTCGAGGAGGAAATTCCAGCGTGAGTGGGGACGCGCTTCGCTACGGAAGCGCCGGTGTTGACATTGATGCGTCTAATGCCGCGAAGAGTCGGATAAAGAAACTCGTCGAGTCGACGTTCACGTCCGGGGTCGTGGGCGGTTTTGGCGGATTCGGTGGAATGTTTCGTCTCCCCGCGGGCCTCGAAAAACCCGTGATGGTCTCCAGCGCGGACGGCGTCGGAACCAAAATCAAGGTTGCAATCGAAGCAAACCGACATGACACGATCGGGCGGGATCTCGTCAACCATTGCGTGAATGACATCCTCGTCCAGGGGGCGTTGCCGCTTTTCTTTCTGGACTACGTCGCGTTCGGAAAGCTGGATCCGGCGGTGGTCGAGGCAGTCGTGGAAGGCGTCTCCCGGGGCTGCCGGCTCAACGGCTGTGCGCTGATTGGGGGGGAAACGGCCGAGATGCCCGGTTTGTATACTCCGCCCGATTACGACTTGGCGGGCTTCATCGTCGGTTATGTGGAAGAAAACCGCATCCTCGGGCCACATCGAGTGCGGCCCGACGACGTTTTGATCGGGCTTCCAAGCTCCGGATTGCATACGAACGGATACTCGCTGGCGCGGAAGATCATAAGCGATCGCCTGAAGCTGCGTCCGAAGGATGCGTTTCCGGGTGGTGGTGGCGAGGCGGTCGCGGATGTTCTGCTGGCTGAGCACCGGTCCTATCTACCGGCCCTCAAGCCAGTACTCGACCGGGTTCACGCCCTGGCGCACGTAACTGGCGGGGGATTGCTGGAGAACCTGGACCGTGCGCTGCCGAGCAACCTTGATGCAGTGGTACATACGAAGAGCTGGCAGATACCGAATGTATTCAGGGTGTTGCAGGAGGCCGGATCAGTCGAGACAGCAGAGATGTACCGAACGTTCAACATGGGTGTAGGAATGGTCGTCATCTGCGGGCCGTCCGAGGTGAGAGAGATTCAGTCGGCGGCCGCCGCGGCCGGAGATTCAGCGTGGACTCTTGGGTCCTTAAGGGCCGGCTCGGGCGCAGTCATACTTTCTTGAGGAATAATCGATGAGAGGAGTTTCGTTCGTATCATTCGCAGTCGTCGCCCTGGCTGTGACATCGCTGGGAGCGAATGCACAGGGCGTTGACACCCAGCGGTGTCCTCCGGGTACCGCCAACGGCTTTGGAGTTCCAGATCAGGCTCGGGCGTCGCAGGACGCATGTCAGAAAGCGATCGACCTCTTCCAGTACATGGCGCCACAGCTCGGCACCAGCATCACCGGAGGCAATGCCACGCTTGGTCAGGGTGGAAGCCTCGGCGGACTCGGACACTTTTCGGTCGGCCTCAGGGTGAACGCTGTCCAGGGCAGCATTCCACAGGTCCAGAACGTTACGCCCTCAGTAAACGGAGCAACGAGCACACAATTCGAGACCAAGAGTCAGATTCTGCCGATGCCGACCGCCGATCTCGCGATTGGAGTATTCAAGGGAATTCCCCTCGCCATCACCAATGTTGGCGGCGTCGACTTGCTCGTGAGCGCTGCCTATCTGCCCGAGTTCAACAGCAGCGGCGTGAGCGTCAAGGTCCCGAACGGATCGTTGAAGCTTGGTTACGGTGCGCGCATCGGCATACTGCAGGAATCGCTGCTGGTACCCGGAATTTCCGTGAGCTACCTGCGCCGCGACCTCCCGACGGTCAACATCGCGGCCAATAGCGGGGACGACTCACTTTACGTCAACAATCTGAGCCTTCAAACCAAGGCGTGGCGGATAGTCGCGAGCAAGAGCCTTATCTTTTTCGGACTCGCTGCCGGTGTTGGTCAGGATAAGTATTCCTCGTCGACAGACATCCGTGCCCACGTTGCGGCCCGCGCGCTTTCGCCCGAGGCCAATGCCGGCCCGGTCTCGCTCTCGCAGGACCTGACCCGCACGAACGTCTTCGCTGACGTCTCGATGAACCTTCTTCTTTTGAAGCTCACTGGTGAAATTGGACAGGTATCCGGTGGAACGATCAACACTTTCAATACATTCAGTGGCAAGCAAGCAGCCGATTCCAGAATCTACGGATCGGTCGGAGCTCGATTCGGATTCTGACCAC
>JBOHTC010000287.1:0-1949 GCA_050733495.1 Gemmatimonadaceae bacterium
CCCGAGAACGTGTCGGAGAGCGGGGCGTACGACGTCCACCCGGACTTGGCCGCGCCGCCGCTCGCGAAGAAGCTCAGCATCAGCACGATTCCGACGAGCAGGAACATCCAGTACGAGAAGGCGTTCAGGCGCGGGAAGGCCATGTCCTTCGCGCCGATCATCAGCGGCACGAGGAAGTTGCCGAAGCCGGCGAGGATCGGGACGATCACGAGGAAGATCATCGTCGTGCCGTGCATCGTGAAGAGCTGGTTGTAGAACTCCGCCGAGACGATATGCTGATTTGGCGCGCCGAGCTGGGCGCGCATGATCATCGCCTCCAGTCCGCCCCAGATGAAAAATCCGAGCGCCGTGTAGAGGTAGAGGATGCCGATGCGCTTGTGGTCGACAGTGGTGAGCCAGCTCCAGAGGCCGGTATGTTCTCCCGAGTATTCCCCGCCGTAAGCCGGGGCTGATATCGCGGTGGTAGCCAAGTCTTGTCTCCGGTTACTTCAGTGCAGATAGATAAGCGACGATGTCGGCGATCTGCTGATCGGTAAGTCCGCCGGTCGCCGCCGTGACTTTCGCTTTGAGGACAGGATCGTATTCGTTGAGCCCAAGCGTCGGCATGATCACATCCGGTTTCATCTTGCGCGCGTTCTTGATCCACAGCGCGAGGTAGGCTGCGGTGTTGGGGAACCGCCCAGCTGCGATGGTACTGCGCGAGCCGACGTGCGTCAGGTTCGGTCCAGTTATTCCCATCGCCGCCGGATTACCCGCGATGGTGTGGCAGCCGATGCACGCCGCGCCCGAGAAAACCTGCTTCCCTCGTGCCGCGCTTCCGGTGAGTCCCGCGGTAAATTTGAGATCGGCGGGAATCGGGGAATGCGGCACCGCAAAATCGGGAATCTTGTTGCGCGGGAAGATGTAGCCCGGCGGAAGCGACCCCGAGGTCGACGCGAATGTCGCGGCCGCCGGCGGTACGCCTCTGGATGAAGTCTGGGCGCCAGGATTTGCCGCCGGATTCAGCGGTCGCGGAATCGCCGGCTGCGTACCGCCGACAGCCTGAGTGCCAGAGCTTTGCTGAGCGACTTTTTGTGCCGCCGCCTGCGCCGCCTGACTCGGTCCGGCCGGCCCTGCCGGCGTCGTCACCAGGGCTCCCTGTGATCCGTTGCTTGGCGCGCTGGTCGCGACTGCGCCGAACTTCGCCGGCATTTTTTGTCCCGCGACCCACGACGCAAACTGCTCCGGCGTCACAGTGAAAACCCTGAAGTGCATGTTCGCATGCGACGAGCCGCAATACTCCGCACAGAATCCGTTCCACACGCTGCTCGCGGTCGACGAGTCCGGCGTGTACCAGATGTAGTTCGTGCGGTTGGTGACAACGTCGCGCTTTCCGCCGAGCTGTGGGGTCCAGAACGAATGAATGACGTCCGCGGAGCGAAGCCTGAAGTTCGCCGTCCGGCCGACGGGGAGGTAGATCTCGTTCGCCGTCGTGATTCCGTAATCGGGATACTTGAATTCCCACCACCACTGGTGGGCCGTGACGTCAATGTTGAGAGAGCCGGGCGCAGCCTGCGCCTGGGTGATGAAGATCGTGCGAACGGTCGGCACTGCGATAAAGACAAGGATGATCGCCGGGATCAGCGTCCAGGTGATCTCGAGTGGTGTGCTGCCGTGCGTCTGCGGCGGCGCCGGTTGGTTGTCTCTGCGTCGATACTTGATGATGATGAAGACGAGCGCGCCTTCGACGAGCACGAACACGACCGTGCCGAGGAGAAGAAGCCTGTTCCACAGGAAATCGATCTCTCGCCCGAAGTCGGAGTGCGGAGTGAGAGTGGTATTTGGATGCGCTTCATTGCAGGAAAGAGCCGCGATGGCGAACGCGGCAAACAACGCGTAGGATGCGAGCCGCCGGAGGCGGTCAGAGCCGTTCATGCGAGGGGAATCCTGTTCTCGTCGTATTGGAAGCG
>JBOHTC010000288.1:0-1818 GCA_050733495.1 Gemmatimonadaceae bacterium
GTGCACTACGTTGCGCCCGCGACGCTTGTCGCGCCGCTCGTGCGGCGCGACGATGCTGCGACGCTCTCGCAGCTTGCCGCTGCTGGCACTATCGACTGGGACGTTGTCTCGTTCGGCCCCGGCGTAACGCTCGGCGATCTCGACATCTCGTTCGAGATCGACACGCCCGCGCCATCTGGCGAGGTGGCGTGGCATGGCGGCGGGCTCCTGTCGATTTCGTGGAATGGCGGGGACGCGGGGCTTGATCTCGAAGTCCCGGACGTCAACTACGGATATTCGGAAACTGATCCAATTCTTGATGGCTGGGATGGCTACGAGCTCGGCGCAGGGGTCGAAGCATTCGAGTTCGCGGACGGCTCGACGTATACGCTGGATGAACTTCTCCAGACGGCAGCCCTGAGCGGCTACTTCGCTGGAACGGAAGGCGACGATCTCCTGGAGGGCGGATCCGGCGATGACTACCTGGATGCGCTCGGCGGAAATGACACCCTCATAGGGCACGAGGGTTACGACTACCTCGTCGGCGGAGAAGGCAGCGACACCTATGTTTTCTCGCCAGGCGATGGTAACGACACAATTTCCGATGGCGGTTCGACCACCGACACTGACACGCTTCGCCTCACGGGCGGCATCGCACCGGAGGACGTTCAGGTCAGTCGCGACGCCGACAGCCTGTATCTCTATATCTCAACCAGTGACGAGGAGATCACGCTCCAGAATTGGTTCAACGACCCGAGCACCCGCGTCGAACAAGTTGTATTCGACGATGACACCGTGTGGACGGCGGAGCACCTCGAGGAACTTGGCGCGTATCCGGGGCTGACGGTCGTCGGTACAGAAGAGAATGACTACCTTGAAGGCAGTCCGGGAAACGACGTCATTCTTGGCCTGGCGGGAGACGATTACATCGTCGCGTATGAAGGCGACGACTACATCGATGGAGGGACGGGCAACGACGGCTTGAATGGGGGCGCAGGGGATGACGTTTACGTCTTCGGTTCGGGCTACGGCTCTGATTGGATCGATGAATCGGGCTGGAACGGCGCCTCAGGCTTCGACTCGGTTCATTTCACCTCGGAGGTGCACCCGTCCGACGTGTCGGTCAGCCAGGACTATGACCTGCAGCTGAGCCTCAACGGCGGCGCGGACGTCCTTGACCTGAGCGAATGGTTCGACGATCCGGGCGGCACTGTCGAGCAGTTCGTATTCGACGACGGCACGATCTGGGACGCAGCGACGATTGAAGCACTGTTGCCGGCGCCGACCGCCCCTACGTCAGGAGACGACCTCCTGTTCGGGCGCTTGGGCGACGATCTCGTTCAGGGACTCGAAGGCGACGACGAGATGTACGGGGCCGCCGGCAACGACACGATGGTCGGCGGGCCGGGCCGGGACTATGTCAACGGTGGTCGCGGCGACGATACGTATGAGTTTTCCTTGGGCGACGGGGTTGACGAATTCCAGGATCCGGAAGGCAACGACACGATCGCTCTAGGGGCGGGTATCAGCCCGGCGGACGTTCTGGTCGCGCGCGACACTTACTCGCTTTATCTTTATGTTGGAACCGCTGGAGACCGCATTACGATCACGGACTGGTTCGACGACGACGCGAACCGGATTGAGCAGGTCCACTTCGACGATGGAACGATCTGGGACGCCGCCGAGCTGGAAACCCGTGTCCAGCCGGCTCCCGCAACCGAGTTCGACGACGTTCTCGCCGGCACCGCGGGCGACGACTACATCGACGCGCTGGGCGGCGACGATGAGATATACGGACTGGACGGTAACGACATCCTAAAGGGTGGGTCAGGTAATGAC
>JBOHTC010000289.1:0-31383 GCA_050733495.1 Gemmatimonadaceae bacterium
CGATATCACTCGAGGCACATTTGTTCGATACGAGCGGCACTTTTTATGGCGCGTATGTGCGCATCGATTTCGTCGCGAGGCTTCGCGAGACGCGCAAATTTCCCTCGACGGAACAACTCGTGGCGCAGCTGCGGCAGGACGAACGCGCAGCGAGAAGCGCGTTGACTACGCCGTGATTCTCCGGTAACCTTAGAGGCTTGCTCCGAGTGCAACTTTCACCCTTTCTTGCAGCATGAATCTGAAGTATCGCCTGGTCTGCATCGCGGCTCTGATCGCAGCATCAATATGGGCTCTCTTTCCACGAACCGTCGTCGAACGCGTCAAGCGAAATGGCGAGTTCGTTTACGACACTGTTCGACGAGTCCCGCTAAAGCGCGGACTGGATCTTCAGGGCGGCATGTACCTCGCGCTAGAGGTCGACGAGTCCAAGGGCCTTGTCCCGGACAAGGCCAAAGCGATTGACAACGCGCTCAAGGTCGTTCGAAACCGCATCGACCAGTTCGGCGTTTCGGAGCCGGTGGTTCAGAAGGCCGGAAGCGACAGAATAATTGTCGAGCTGCCCGGGATCGACGATCCGCAGCGAGCGCAGGACGTCGTTCAACAATCGGCGTTCCTCGAATTTCAGATCACTGACAAGACCCAGGCTCTAGAAAAAGCGCTGCCGCGCCTCGACGCAGCGCTCAAGGGCAAGACGGTAGCTCTCGGTCCAGCCAGCACAGCCGCGAAGAGCGACACCGGAGCGAACGGCGGTTTGCAGTCGTTGTTCACGGCTGACACTTCCAAAAAGGCCGACACGACAAAAACCGACAGCGCCAAAGCTGCCGTCGCGGCGACGACGGGCGGACCTGGCGCATTCTCGAAGCTGGTCCAACAAGGCCAGATGGCCGGCCAGTACTACGTCGCCCAGAGCGACGTCGCGACGCTAACGCAGTATCTCTCTCTTCCGGAAGTGGCCGCCGCGCTGCCGCCGGCGAAGGTTCTGCGCTGGAGCAGCGACACCGTATCGCTCGGGAATCGGATCTATCGCGCGCTTTATGTCCTGGACGCCAAGCCGATCATCACCGGCGAATACTTGACCGACGCAAAGCCAAATACGTCGCCCACTGAAGGCAACCTCGTTCAGTTCACGATGAACAACGAAGGCGCCCGCCGCTTTCGCACCGAGACGTCACGCCACGTCGGGGACTTCATGGCAATCGTTCTCGATCAACGCGTCATGGGACAGCCGCCGGTGATCCAGAGCGCCATCGGCGCGAACGGTCAGATCACTATGGGCGGCAAGGACCTTCAGGCCGCGCAGGATCTCGCCCTCGTGCTGCGCGCGGGTTCCCTGCCGGTTCCACTCAAGGTCGTTGACGTCCGACAGATCGGAGCGAGTCTCGGTCAGGACTCGATCCATAAGGGAATGACTGCCGGTTTGATTGCGATTGCTTTGGTGATCATCATCATGCTTGGCTACTACCGCTTCTCGGGGATGCTCGCGGTCGCGGGACTTGCGCTCTATGTCCTCTATACTATGGCAGCACTGGCCGGTTTCAGTGCCGTACTCACGCTTCCGGGCCTTGCCGGATTCGTCCTGTCGATCGGCATTGCTGTCGATGCAAACGTCCTGATTTTCGAACGCATTCGAGAGGAGCTCGTTCACGGTAAAACGGTGCGCACGGCAATCGACGAAGGGTTCCGGCACGCCATGAGCGCTATCGTCGACTCCAACGTGTCGACCGCGCTCACTGCGGCTGTTCTGTACCAGTACGGAACCGGGCCCGTGCGGGGATTTGCGGTAACCCTTCTCGCGGGCATAGCCGCATCGATGATCACATCGATCTTCGTGGTGCGAACGTTTTATATGATCTGGCTTAGTCGCACGCGCGACACCCAGGCAACCCTGAGCATCTGATGCTTCGAATCCTTCACGACACCAACTACGATTTCATCCGCTGGTGGAAGGTAATGGCGGCGATAACAATCGCCTTCATCCTTCTCGGCCTCGGCTCCCTCGCGGTCAAACCGCCCAACTACAGTATCGAGTTCACGGGCGGCACCTTGATGCAGCTCGAGTTCGTCAAGCCACCCGACGTCGGCACCATTCGGTCAACCCTCGATCAGGCGGGCGTCCAAGGCGCCGAGATCCAGCAGTTCGGCACGAATCGCGAGTTCACCGTGCGCGCGCAAAACGCCGGCGAAGTCGCGGCTCAGACTAACGGCGCCGCCAATGTCGCCAACCGTATCCAGCAGGTGCTCAACGAAAAGTTCGGGGCCAACTCGTTTCGGGTGATTCGCACCGAAGCGGTGACTGGGCAGGTCGGTAGTGAGCTCCGTCGCGGAGCAATCATCGCGATTCTGCTTTCGTTCGTCATTACCCTCGTTTACCTCTCGATACGATTCGAGTGGCGCTTCGCCACCGCTGCTGTGATCGCAACGAGTCACGATGTCTTCACTACCATCGCGTTCCTCAAGTTGATGCACCTCGAGATATCGCTCACGGTCGTGGCCGGACTATTGACCGTCCTCGGCTACTCACTGAACGACACGATCATCATCTTCGATCGCGTCAGAGAAAATCTGCGCAAGGGTAGGAAGGAAACGCTTTACGAAACGCTCAACCGCTCCATCAACGAAACTCTCCCTCGGTCGGTCTTGACCCACGTCACGGCTTTCGCGGCAACGCTCGCGCTGCTCATCTTTGCGGGAGAGATCATCCGTCCGTTCGCATGGGTTATGGCGTTCGGAATCGTAACCGGAACTTTCAGCTCGATTTACGTAGCAGCACCGGTTCTCCTCTGGATCGAACGCAAATGGCCCCGCAAGACGGACGCGCGCCGGTCTTCATCGACAGCCACGCCCACCTCGCGGACCCGGCGTTCGCCGGCGACCGCGACGCGGTAATCTCCCGCGCCCGCCAGGCGGGCGCGGTTGCCGTAGTCTGCATCGGCGAATCGATCGATGCTGCTACAAACGCGGCTGCGTTGGCTGACACAAATCCTGGCTTCCTATTCTCCACGGCGGGCGTGCATCCGCACGACGCGGCCGAGTTCGACTCCGAGCGCGATCTTCCGCGACTGCGCGAGTTTCTGCAAGCTGCCGCCGTTGCCGTCGGAGAGTGCGGCCTGGACTATCATTACGACAACTCGCCGCGCGAAGCGCAGCGCGCGGCATTCTCGGCCCAGATTACGCTCGCAGCCGAAACAGGGCGACCACTGGTCGTTCATACACGCGACGCGGAGGACGATACCCGAGCAATGATCAGCGACGCTCTCGCTGAAGGCGTCCTCGGAGTCTTGCACTGTTTTACGGGCACACGCTCTCTCGCCGAGTTCGCAATTGACGGCGGCTGGTACATCTCCTTCAGTGGGATCGTGACATTTAACAAGTGGAACGACGACAAATTGCTGAGACTGGTTCCCGACGATCGCCTTCTCGTGGAATCGGATTCGCCGTACCTGGCGCCGGTGCCGAACCGTGGCAAGCGCAACGAGCCCGCGTGGGTACCGCACACGTTGACAAAGATCGCACGCGCGCGCGGAACCGATCCTCTGGAACTTGGCCGGATCACGACCGCGAACGCCGCTCGTCTCTTTGGTCTGGCCTTTGAGCACGCCTAGCTAGTAACATTCGCCATTCACCCGAACAGTGATCCTTTGAGTGGTCACCCAGCGGAGCAAGCAATGGCACTGAAGCAGATAAGGACCGATCACGCGCCATCGGCGATCGGCCCGTATTCACAGGCGATCGTCGCCAACGGATTTCTTTTCTCGGCGGGACAAATCGCTCTCGATCCAAAGAGCGGCAAGATCGTCGACGGTGGTATCGTCGAGCAGACAGAACGGGTGATGGGCAATCTCGACGAAGTCCTGAAGACCGCCGGCATCTCCTGGGCGGATGTTGTCAGAACCACTGTGTACCTGCACGACCTCGCGCACTTTCCAACTGTGAACGAGATCTACGGACGGTGGCTTGGTTCGGCGAGGCCGGCAAGATCGACGGTGCAAGTGTCGGGACTGCCGCGCGGAGCGCTGGTGGAAATCGACGTCATCGCTGTTGCAGCTGCCTCGAAATAGAAGCTGTCGACGATAATGGGCACGTCGCCGACGCGCGAAGAGCTCTTTCGCCTCACCGAGTTCGCGGCGTGCGCCGGTTGAGCGTCCAAAATGGGTCCGGGTGACCTATCCCGCGCGCTGGCCGCGCTTCCACTTCAACGCGATCCGCGTCTCCTTGTCGGCCGAGAGACTTTTGACGACGCAGGGGTGTTTCGCGTGTCCGACGATCTCGCGCTGGTCCAGACGGTCGATTTTTTTGCACCGATAGTCGACGATCCGTACGATTTCGGTCAGATCGCAGCGGCGAATGCGCTCTCGGATATCTACGCAATGGGCGGGCAACCACTCACTGCTCTCAACATTGTCGCGTTTCCGACAAAAAGTCTGCCGCTCGATGTTCTGACTCGGATTCTTGCCGGTGGTCAGGACAAGGTGCACGAAGCCGGTGCACTAGTCGTCGGGGGTCATACCGTGATCGACACCGAGCTGAAATACGGACTCGCAGTGACGGGCCGGGCTCATCCCGATTTTCTCTTGACCAACGCTGGAGCAAGACCGGGAGATCAGCTGATCCTCACCAAACCAATCGGCAACGGCATCCTTGCAACCGCGGCAAAGCGGGGAAAGCTTGCGGTCGATGCGCAGCAGCCGATGCTCGTCGCAATGAAGGCGCTCAATGGACCTGCGAGCCGTGCGGCGCTGGCGCTAGGCGTCCGCTGCGCAACTGACATCACCGGGTTTGGATTGCTGGGCCATCTCTCGCACATCGCACGCGCGAGCAGCGTCAGCCTCCGAGTCATGCTGGACTCGGTACCCATCTTTCACGGCACGCGTGAGGCTGTCCGTTCTGGATTTGTCACCGACGGTTCTCGGAGAAACGCCGATTATCTGCGTGAGATGGTGCTCTGGAAGAAGGGGAGTGACGAGGATCGCGCGGTCCTCAATGATCCGCAGACCTCTGGCGGGCTCGTGGTATGCATCGGCCGGGGAGATGCCGCCAAGTATCTTTCACGAGTTGCCGGGTCAGTGGTCATCGGCGAAGTCACCGAACGGGGAGAAGTTGCGATCGAAGTCGAGTGACGAGAATGGGGGTGGATGGAGCCTGGTGGCTTCCGTGATCTTCAAAATCACCGTGACCTTACTTCGTAGGGTCGGGTGGGTTCGATTCCCACACTCTCCCGCCATCTCGTCGCTTGCGCTGGTTCTGGGCCTTTCACTGCTTTGGTCGTCGTCGGCCGCGACGCAACAGCGCGACAGCGCGCGTGCGGGTATCGGAGCGCAGAAAACCGCGACCACGACGCAGCAGCAGCCCGATACGACGCCACGAGCGCCGATGACTCCGCGTCGGGCATTCCTCACATCACTTCTTCTGCCTGGTTACGCCCAGACGGTTTTCGGGCGCGATAAGGCGGCCATGATCTTTACGGTCGTCGAGATCGGCGCGATCGGGATGGCGCGAAAATCGGCGCAGGATCTGGCCGAGGCGAAGGGACTTGCGCACGACAGCGTCGTGGCGACTTACAAGACCGATCCATCGACCGGCATCGCGATCAAAGACCCAACGACTGGGCTACCGATTCCAGATACCTGGATCGCGAGTCGATTTACCCCGGATCGCATCAAGGCCCGTCGAACCCACTATGAGGACTGGATCGCCACGATCATTTTCAACCACCTCTTCTCGGGCGCGGATGCGTACGTCGCGGCCAACCTTTGGGATTTCAGAGCAAACGTAGGCGCGGTCTCGAGTGAGAGGTCCGTGACCGTTTATGCCTCGATCCGAATGCGATGAGCAGCAGTGCGCCAATCGGTGTTTTTGATTCGGGGTTGGGTGGGCTGACCGTAGTTCGCGAGATGATTACGCAGCTCCCGAATGAGAGTATCATCTACTTCGGAGATACGGCGCGCGTGCCATACGGTCCGAAGAGTCCCGACACCGTCCTTAGGTACAGTCGCGAGATAACGTCGTACCTGCGCGGTCAGGGAGTGAAAGCAGTGGTCGTCGCTTGCAATACGGCGACGGCGCATGCCTTGCCAGCTCTGCGAGAGGAGTTCGACCTGCCCATCGTAGGTGTGATTCAGCCCGGCGCGCGGGCCGCGGCCACCGCCACAAGAACCAGACAGGTTGGCGTGATCGGCACGGCTGGGACGATCAGGTCACGCGCGTATGAGAAGGAAATCCAGAAGCTGCTGCCCGACGCCCGCATAACGGCTCAGGCCTGCGCTCTCTTCGTACCGCTCGTAGAGGAAGGGTGGGTTGACACAGAACCAACCCGCGCGATTGCCCGCAACTATCTCGCACCGCTCGTCGCCGCAAACGTCGACACCGTCGTCCTCGGCTGCACCCACTATCCCTTGATGAAAACCGTCATAGGAAACGTCGTGGGCCGGCAGGTAAGGCTCATCGACAGCGCCGAGGAAACCGCGAGGGAAGCGGGAGAAGTCCTGCGCGTGAACGCATTGGAAAACACGACTCCAAATCATGCGCGCTATCGCTTCATCGCATCCGACGCGCCAGATACCTTTTTGACTCTCGGCGAGCGTTTCCTCGGCTCATCGATTGACCGAGTCGAGGCACTTACCCTGGGCTGACCCGTTCCATTCGAGCAGCTCGACGGATTCGTCGGTCACTCTGAGATACGTTGGCGCGTCGAGCCAGGAGCCTGCGTTGGCGAATACTCCTTTCGTGCCGACTCGCTCGAGTGCAGGCACATGTGAATGTCCGTACACGAGCAAATCGAGATCGTTATCGCGCTCCAATTGGGCCGCGGCAAGACCGCGCAAGCCGCGACCTTCGTCGCGCGCTCTGTACGTTCTGCTCGCGTTTGAGCTGCCTTGAGCAAGGCGTGTTGCCCAATCAGGGTGGATCATTCGGAATGCTTTGATCGCGAGCGGATTCCGGAGAATCGGGCGGATCATCCTGTACCCGCGGTCCTCTGTTTGACGCAGACCGTCTCCGTGCTCTATGCGCGCTTTCCAGCCGGCGATGCTTCCGTCCCACGCCCCGACGACGTACGACACGCCAACGTCGTCGCGCAGGACGTCGCCTCCCCAGCAGTCATGATTTCCCGCCACCCAGAGAATCTCGACGCCGGCGTCCTTCAGGTAGGAAAGGGCAGCGAGTCCGCGAAAGCTTGCCCGTGGTATGACCGTCTTCCACTCGAACCAGAAATCGAAAAGATCGCCGTTGATCACGAGAGATTCCGCGTCGCCAGCTAACCCGCGTAGAAAACTGACGAACGATCGCTCGATCTTTGGGCTCGCAACGCCCAGATGCGCGTCGGAGACTATGTAGCATGGGGCTTTGAGCACGGCTCAAGTTAGCGTTGACACCAGCCTTTACAAAGAACGCCGGCGACGGCATTTTCGAATTTCCCCCTCACATGACATCAAAATCCAGTCGCGGCAAGGCAGGCACCGTGGAGTTTCGCGTACGGTACGCCGAGACCGATCAGATGCAGGTGGTGTATCACTCCAATTATCTGATCTGGTGCGAGATCGGAAGAACGGAGTTCATTAGGATGCTCGGCACGCCCTACGCTGAGCTGGAGCGGCAGAACGTTGCTCTCGCTGTCGTCGAGGCAAGTCTCCGGTTTCATTCCGCTGCGCGCTACGATAATCTCGTTCGAGTTACGACAACCATCAGTGACGTACGATCTCGCACCCTTACCTTTGACTACGTTATCTCGAACGCTGAAACAGGAGAGCGCTTCGTTACGGCTTCAACGAAGCTTGTGTCGCTCACGAGGGAATCTCGTTTGACCACCCTGCCGGAACCGCTGCGCAAACTTCTTGAGAATGCTGCTTCGTAAGAGGTTCCTGGTCGTCGCCTCGATGTCGGTCGCGACCTTATCGGCGAGTGCTCAGAAACTTCCCGCTGGAGTTTACGCCCAGGACGTTGTGCTTTACGCCCGACTCCTGGCGATGACTGATACCCGCCAGCTCGATACGGCTTTGGTTGATCGGGCGTTGGCCACACATTGGCGAACACTCCGTGATGCGGCGACGCTCTCGATTGGTCAAGTCGGTCCCGACCGTGGCCGCGCTGGAGTTTCTCTCCTTCGTGGCCTTTTGTCAGATCGTGACACCACCGTGGCCTCCAACGCCGCCTATGCTCTGGGTTTGCTGCGAGATACGTCGGCGATCGACGCACTGCGGAGCGCGCTCGCGGCGAATCGTTCTACCGCGCGCGAAGCGGCGTGGGCACTCGGTGAGATCGGTGTACCTGCCCGTGATGTGATAGTGGGTGCGCTCAAGAGCTCGCACAGGCCAGACGTGGCGATACAACTCTTGCTCGGAGCGGCCAAGCTTAGGCCCGTGCCTATCAAGGACATCGAGCCTTTCCTTCATAACGGAAACCCCTCGGTAGTTTGGGCGGCCGCCTATGCGATTGCGCGCACGCGCATCCCTGCGGGCGTGGGGGACCTCCTCGCGCTCGAGTCGTCACCTGCTCTCCGAGCAAGCCAGCCGAGGTCGGTGACTGCGGCGACGCTTGGCCCTTACGTGGATCCGACTCGTGGCGGGCAACTCGCCAGAGCCGAAATTGCGCGCGGGATCGCCAAATCCGCAGCTGGAGACTCTCTGGGAGGTAGAGCGTTAGCAGTCCTATCGCGCCTTGTTGGCGACCCTGACCCGCATGTTCGGATCAACGCGGTCCGCTCGATCGCCACGTACGGTCCTGCCGCGAAAGCCGCACTCGTGTACGCCAGCCACGACATCGATCCGAACGTGCGCGTTGCTGCGGCGCAAAGCTTCGGAACCGTCCTCACTGCGAACGAAACTGACTTTCTCTCTCTTTGGGGCGCTGACACTTCGGTCGTGTATCGATCGTCGCTTCTTGCTTCCGCTGCGCGCGCAGGTTTGCGTCCGCCCGCCCTCACGGAATGGGCGGGCAGTCCAGATTGGCGTCTACGCGCAGCCGTCGCCTCGGCCGAAGGCGACACAGTCGATCGTGCGTTCGCCTTTGGTCGCGCGGCGCCGCTCACACGCGATGCCGATCCACGCGTTCGGGAGGCCGCTTACGCCGCGCTCTCACCAAGCGCAGGCATGCCGCTCGAGGACACTGTTCACTCTCTCTTTATTCAGGGACTGGCCGATCCGGACTTCTATGTACGGGCAACGATTATCGGCGCACTCGCCGACCGGCCATCACGCGCGGATCTCCCGGCTGTTGTGGCAAGCTATGACCTCGCCGCTCGGGATTCGGCGAACGACGCACGCCTTGCCGCTATCCAGTACGTCGGCGCGCTCTGGAAAAAAGACAGCATCTCGATCGACCAGCCGATGCTGCAGCGTTTGGCGGCGCAGCCAGTGCCCTCCGATCCGTTGGAGCGCACGGCGGCTGCGGCACTCCCTTTCTGGAAGAGATGGTCCGACATATCGCGAGTGCCGAAGTCGATTGGATTTTACGAAGGAATAGTCAGGTCGATTGTCATCGCTGCATCGAGTGGAAGAAAGCTGAACGCCACGATATACACTGTGCGAGGACCGATCCGTCTCGAGCTCTTCGGTGACGCCGCGCCATTGACAGTGGCGAATTTTTTGTCGCTCGCTCGGTCCGGCTACTATCGCAACACCCGCTTTCATCGTGTAGTGCCGAACTTCGTCGCTCAGGATGGCGACCCGCGTGACGATGGCAACGGCGGTCCCGGATACGCCATACGTGACGAGATGAATCCCAACCGCTATGAACGCGGCGCGGTCGGAATGGCTCTCTCGGGGCCAGACACCGGAGGAAGCCAATATTTCATCACGCACTCTCCGCAGCCACATCTCGACGGACACTACACCGTCTTCGGCCGGGTCGTCGCCGGTCTTGATGTGCTCGACAAACTGGTGCAGGGAGATCGAATAAAGAGAGTTGAGGCGCGATGAGGCGAGCGTTTGCGTTATTTCTCGTAGCGGTGGCGTGCGCGCCCGCTGCCTCTCCGTTAAAGGGTGTTCTGGCGCCCGATAGAACGCTGCCTGCCGTTTCAATGCCAGCGGGCCATCGGCACCTCGTGTTCACATGGGATTACGAGGAGGGAGATATTGCCGCCCGGGGAGACGGTTCGATTCGCACGGCCTCGCCTGACAGCGCGCGCCTCGACTTTTTCCTGGGCGGCGGTCTTGGTGCTGGTGGCGCAATCCTGATCGGCGATTCGCTCCGAACCCCGCGAGCGGATCTCGCGCGCCGGTACCTGCCGCCGACTCCGCTGTTGTGGGCGGCACTGGGACGTCTTGTGGTTCCAGCTCTCCGGGATACCGTCGTGCGCGTCGATGGATTGCTGACGCGCGCAGATATCGGGCGTCCATTGACATGGAGGGTCGCGCTAAAGGGAGATACCCTTATCGAGTTGCAGCACATCTCGAACGGAAAAATTGCCGAGAGCTTAACGCGCGGAGATGACGGGAGCCTTACGTTCAATGCGCCTGGAGCGAGGAGAACTTTGCGTCTCATTGTGGTGCGCGAAGAACCTGGATCTTTCGATGCTTCGATCTGGAGCTTATAGTCTTGGCCTGTTGTTGCTGGCTGCCTGTTTCCCGTATGGGTTTACGGGCGGCGGGTTACCCTCTCACATAAGGACCGTGGCCATCGTTCCTTTTGAGAATCAGACAGCAACCCCGGATCTCCCGCGAGAGCTAACGGATTCCCTCCGAAGCCGACTCCACTCGAGACTCGGACTTCGTGACGCCTCGGAAGCCAAGGCAAATGCGCTGGTCCGCGGAACGATCCAGCGATATGAGACCGACATCCCAATTGGATACAGCGCAAACAACAAGCAGACCACTACCGCGCGCCGGCTGCTCCAGCTCGTCATCGACATCGAGATGATCGATCAGGTCACGGGCAAGACCTTGTGGCAACGAAAAGGGCTGCTCGCCGAAGGACAGTACGAGGAGCGCGGCGAAGCAACTGGTCGCGCTCAGGCGATAGATCAAATCGTGAATGATGTAATCGAAGGAGCCCAGTCCCAGTGGTAGCCCGTCGTGGAGCCAGCAGGCTCGGGTGCCTTCTCTCGATAGTGGTTCTTGTACTCGCGATCTATTACGCGTTCGGATTTGGCGAGGCGTACTTCCGCGCCTACCAATATGAAGACTCCATCCGGTCCGACGCCGAATTTGCATCGACCATGACAGACGCGAAGATCTCGGCCCACATGGCGGCACTCGTGGATTCGCTCGGCTTACCCCCCGAGGCGGCGGAGTTGACGATTACGAGATCTCCGACAACCATTTCTATTTCGACCGACTACGATCAAGTCATCAAGCTGCCGTTCAACAAAGAGAAAGTTCTACATTTTCATCCGGTGATAGTGAGCGGTCTCTGAACCCTAGGATTCCTTCGACGAAGATCGCGACCAGGCCCGAGGCGAAGCGCTGGAGACAGGCGACCAAGGGCCGCGTCGCCTTTACGAACGGCGTGTTCGACCTGCTGCACCCGGGCCACATCGACCTACTCACCGCGGCACGCGCAACGGCAAACGTGCTGGTAGTCGGTATCAACAGCGATGAATCAGTCCGGCGGCTCAAGGGAGCGTCACGTCCGATCCGGAGCGAAAGCGAGCGCGCTTACGTTCTTGCCGCGGTCGAAGCGGTCGATCTTGTCGTCGTTTTCTCGGAGGACACGCCGCTCGAGCTGATTAAGCTCCTCGAGCCCGACGTCATTGTGAAGGGCGGAGATTACACTGAGGATTCGATCGTGGGTGCAAGCGAAGTAAGGCGACGGGGAGGTAAAGTGGTCGTTGTGCCCCTCACTCCTGGTCAGTCGACAACCGCAATCATAGGTAAATTCAGTGAAAGCAAGTAGCAGCCCGCGCAGCGGCCGCGCAGCATCCGAGCTCCGGCCATTGGCGTTTGAGCGTCACGTCGCTCCGTACGCGGAAGGCTCGTGCCTGATCGCGTTCGGCACGACGCGCGTGCTGTGCACCGCATCCGTCGAAGAGGGCGTCCCCGGCTGGCGTCGTGGTAGCGGCGAGGGCTGGCTCACGGCCGAGTACGCGATGCTGCCGCGGGCGACACGCACGAGGACGTCGAGGGAACGAGCGCAGATTGGAGGACGTACACAGGAGATTCAGAGACTGATCGGTCGTAGCGTGCGCGCGATGCTCGATGATTTCAGGTTCGGAGAGTTCACGATAAAGCTCGATTGCGACGTCCTTGTCGCCGACGGAGGAACCCGAACAGCCGCGATCACAGGCTCTTGTGTCGCAATCGTCGATGCGTTCGCATGGATGGTATCTGATGGACTGCTCGAGCAAACTCCCGTCAAACGTCGCGTCGCTGCCGTGAGCGTCGGTGTGATCGACGGGGAGCCGCGGCTCGATCTCGACTACGAAGAAGATGTGAGAGCCGAGGTAGATATGAACGTCGTGATGAGCAATGAAGGGCGGTTCGTGGAGGTGCAGGGAACCGGCGAGCACGGCACATTCGACCGAGCGCAGCTCGACCAACTGCTCGAGCTTGCAATCTCTGGGATTCGTACGCTGGATGTTGCGCAAACCAAAGCCCTTTCGGAGTGACCCGTCGAGTTTTTCTGCTCGGCACACGGAGCGACGGAAAGCTGCGGGAGCTTCACGAGATCTTCAGCGAGTTCTGCCTCGAGGTCACGAACCCACAAAAGATTGGCATCTCGGCTGGTACCACTGAAGACGCTCTCGAGTGTTACGAGACCTTCGAGGAGAACGCGCTTGCCAAAGCCCGGTATTTCTTCGACATGTCAGGCGGTCAGCCGACCTTTGGCGACGATTCAGGAATGTGTGTCGACGCGCTCGACGGTGAGCCCGGTGTGTACAGCAAGCGATGGTCAGGGCGCACGGACTTGCACGGCGTCGCGTTGGACGCGGCGAATAACGCAATGCTTATAGCCCGCATGAGCGCCGCGCGATCCCGCAAAGGCGCGGCGTTTACAGACAGTGCGCGCTACGTCTGCGTCGCGGCATTCAAAGACGCGCTGGGAGAGCAAATTCAACGCGGAGAAATTGAAGGGCATGTTCTGAGTGCCCCGCGTGGCAACGGTGGTTTTGGTTACGATCCTTATTTCGATGCCCCGGAGCTCGGTGGCACATTTGCGGAGGTACGACTACGGAAAACTGCGAGCAACAGTCATCGCAGCCGCGCCTTCCGGGCGTTACTAACTTCGTTGCGCGCCCAAGGCCGTTTATAGTAAGTTGCGGAAAGACTTCGGGGCGTAGCGTAGCCCGGTATCGCGCCTGCTTTGGGAGCAGGAGGTCCCCGGTTCAAATCCGGGCGCCCCGACTGAGATAACTCCAACCCCTGCAAAGATTTCTGTTGCGGGGGGTTTTTCTTTCTGCGAGAGAGTGCGTCTCTTCGTGCGTCTGCTTCTGCACCGAATCAGGCATTCTGAACGCGCTCGGTGATCTTCTTCGGATGACTCATGACTTGGAGCAGCGTCTCGTCATCCGCTTGCTGATAGCATGTGAGGAGCGTGCCGTAGTCCTTCCAGCCCCCTGCTGCGGCGACGTCCTTCACCGACAGGTCCTTCCTGCTCGTCGCCCACCCGCGTCGGTAGGCATGCCACAGAGACCCATCGAGCTTCGGCAGCTTCGCCAGCTCCTCCGCGTCCCTCAACCAATGGCCGAACGCATCACGGGTCAACGGTTTCGAGGGATCCGAATGACTCGGGAACATGAGCCCGCCGAATCCGCCACCCAATTTCACCCGGAAAGATTTGATCTCGTCTCTCAGAGCTGCCGGAATCGGCACGAGCGACGCCAGGCCCTTCTTGTCCGTATCCGCACGCCAGCGGATCGTCGAGGCTGCCAGATCGACATCCTCCCACCATAACTGACGAATCGAACCGAGACGCCGGCCCGTTGCTTCAGCGATGATGAGAGCGAGCTCTAGTTTTAGCCATTTCCTGTGCGCGACCTCGGTCTTGGCAGCGGTTACCAGCTCCTGAATTTTGGCGCGTGTCTTCTGATATCGTTCCCACGTCGCGACCGGGCGCTTCGGGTTCTTCTCCCGCGGCCGCTTGACGCCGGCAAGCGGATGCTGCTCGAGGAGACGCTTTCCACCCTTCACTCTGACCGTCGTTGCCCAACGCAGCATCGTGTTGAGCAACTGGAGATCGACCTCGACTGAGCGAGTGCGAACAGTTTCCGTAACTCGGTCACCGCTGCAGATGATGCCGCCGGCGAGTCTCTTCTGCGTGAAAGCGAGCTGATCCTGCTCGGTCAGTCCGCGTACATCGCAATCCCTGCCGAAGAATCCGATCGGGACTTCAGCGTGACCCTCAGCATCGTTCCGACTTCGCGGATCGTTGTCGAGGAAAGAGACACAATCCCGCTGGTAGCGCTCCCACAGATGCCCGAGCGTGAGCACTCCCGATCGTTCCGTCTCTTCCTCCCGTAACAGCGCAGCGAGGAGCTCACGCCCCAGCCTTTCGGCCTCTGCGCGATCGGTCGTATTCAGCGATCGGCGGCTGACGCGACCATCAGCGAGCCTCACTGCTCGCTGGAATCCTCCGCCTTCCAACCTCTCAAAAAGCCGGACGCGAGTGCCGCGGAATCCGAGCGTGCGACACCACGTTCCATTTTTCAGCTGATGCCATTCGTGCTTGGGCGGTTTACGAGCCATTGCTGTTGCTCCTTACCGCCGACTGCCGAATGAATCGAGCGTCGGAGTTGGGATTGTACGATTCGCCGGGAGAGGCAGCAACCTGAGCCGCCGGTTTCCGGGGAAGGTCGGCTGCACGCACCCGAGGCGAGCCAGGTTTCCCGACGTTCTGGATTTTGTTCTGGCGGACGAGTCTCGCCAGATGATCGATCGAGTATCCTGATTCTTCCGCTGCTTCAGCGAGAGTAAGAGCACGGGCTTCACCAGTCGCTCTGATTTCGCGCAGTGAGTTGACGAGACTGCGGACGAGGGCTGCCCCGTTGACCAGGACGCCCATTTCTTCGCAGCCCGCGGCGAACTTCTGCTCCCACCAGTCGAGTGCGGCATCTTCGTCGTGGATCTCATCACGAGGGAAGGGGTTCACGCTGCCGCCGGTGGTTTCTGGCACCAATAGCAACGCGTGCCGGGGTTCTTGAATGAGAATCGACCACAACCCACGCATGAATAGGTGGACAGAAGCTTTACCAGCTCCTGCTTCTCTGCGCGCAGCATCTCGCGTCGACCGTCCGTCAGGACTCCTTTCGGTGCACGGACGCGTAGGTCCGACCCGACAACGTCAACCCTCGCGCCGGCAGCGTGGAGATCACGAAGCAGCTCAAGAGGTTTCATATGATGACCTCCTCCTGATTTGGCGCGGTTCCCATTTCTGCAAGGAGGGGGTTTCCGAAACGGGAACCGGAGCCCGAAGCTGGTTCCCGTACTCGCTTAATGCCGGTTCCTCCCTCTGGGAACTTGGCGGAACTGCGGGAACCGACTGTCGTGAGTGCTGGTTCCGGGGCTGCTCTGAGTTCCCGCCCTTTTTCCGTGATCGCCTTCTCCACCACCAACTCGTTGATGACTTTGAGGCCGACCGCCTTTCGGATGCCCGCCAGTTTACAGAGCTCACTCCGATCCCTGACGCAGCCGTGATCGCGGAGAGTCTCGATGATCTTCTCCCGCGGTGCTGACGTCTCTTCGTAGAGCTGGTAGATGCCGTTTCTGAATGTCAGCTGCAGGCGGCCGCGGAGATTGCGCCCGTCCTGGACCAGCAAGCGTCGACCGTCGTCGTCTGTCGTATCATCGTCGAAATCATCCTCATCGCTCTTCTGACCCCGACGTCGGAGAAGCGGTGGAGATCGGTGGGGAGAGGCTTCACCCGTGGCGAGTGCGCGAAGCAGTTCGACGAATTCACACGGCCAGCGCCGCCGCTCCCACCGCTCGAGCAGCAACTCCAGAAGTCGATCGAGCTCGGACGAGTACGCGAGGATGACACGGTGCTCTGGGGCTCGTGGGTCTACGAGGACACTCCCAACGAGCGGTATGAATACGAGGAAGTGAAGTGGCGTGACCTCTCCTGCTACGAGCGCCACACCATTGAACGCGGGCCAGACGGGACTTTCAGGGGAGGGTTCCCGCTGTGACTGACCACGACTACGACGACGAGCCAATGCGGACGCTCTGCCCGGTCTGCGGGTGCTGGGTTGACGACTGCGAGTCGTCCTCGGTTCTCATCGATGGTGTTCGGTACCACGCCGGCTGCCCGACTGCGGACGAAACCGCGGAAGGCGATGGAATGAGCCGGTCACCGCGTGAGGTCGCAGCGTCCGTTCTGAAAGGGAACTGGCGCTCACCGACCGCAAGCCAGTAGAAATGCAACCCGATGGCCGCCTAGTCGGCCGTTATCCTTTTTGACCAACCCACACCAACAAAGGAGCAAAACGATGAAGCGCGAGAAGCGGGAACCAAACAAGGCGATTGTAGTTGTCCGTAAGTTCGATCCGATGAAAGAGGGAAGTGACGCTGACTGGTATACGCCGACAGTGCTGAGGTCCTACCCTCTGCGCATCAACGCTAGCGCGGGCGCTGCGCGATGTGAGATTGAGGAGGACGGCTGGGAACGCACGAGCTTTTCTCTCACCATCGATGTCGAGCCGAGGAAGATACCTGGGACCCCCTATCAGAGCTTCTTTCATTCGACCACGAAAAACGGCGTGAGGGGGACATTTACCCGAGACGACATCAACAACATCATCGTCGCCCTTACAGCCGCCCGCGACAAAGCGGAGACGATCGGCCTGTTAACCGAGAGGCCAGTCCCGCGCAATCCCCAAGAGTTGCTAGCCGCTGAGGATATTCGCAAGAAGCATCACACTCTGGAGGCGGCACGATGAAACCCGCCGCGAGGGACGTCATCAAGGTCAGCACACACGTCGCAAAGCTGGAAAAGAATTACCGGTATCGCAGTATTTCTGCACGACGGGGCCGCAGGCGGCTGAACCCGACTAAGCCGCGGACTGGGGGCGTCATCACTTGGCCGCGGTACACCGATGGAGTGAGCGTTGATCTCGCGGAGTTTCACCCCAAGACCGGGACCGTGTGGCTCGGAATCTATTCCGCGTTCACCAATCGTACTGGAGTAAAACGATCGGGCGCCTTCGAGGAATGCATCACGGCAGACGAGCTCGACGACCTGATTGATCTGCTAGCCGCAATCCGCGACAAGGCGCGTGATCTCAAAATGCTTGGAGGTACTGATGGGGGTACTCGCCGGAACCGCAGACAGCGGAAGGCCAGCTAATCAAGAACCCGCCCCGACTAGCGACAAAACGCGACATTGTCGCTAGTCGGAGGAGGCGGAATGGCGCGGTTTCGTTCTGCGCGCGGCTTCGGGCAACTTCTGCCCGAATACATGGCGACGAGCCTCACTCGCCTGGAGGGACCGATGCGTAGCTCAAATCCTGGATTACGTCGGTACCGACGGACTGGCGCTACGCGTCTGAAGTAGCAATATTATTCGCCGCCGCATCGTCGTAGCGACGATGCCGAGAAGTGAGAATGAGAATGCGCCAAGCGAAACCGCTGCCTCGCTCACAAGTTGCCCTCCATCTGCGTCCCCTTCACTGGCGCCGCGCGCACATCGCACACTGCTACTCGATTGTCTCATCGCCAGGGGTTCTATGAGCACCCCGGCTGCTCCAGTTTCAGTTCCGCCTTCCCAATCGAATCGCGCACCGTCGGCCCAAATAGGCGCGACATTCGCAGAGCGTTTCGTGAATTTCTGGTGGCTCGAGATCCCTCTAAACTTGCGCCGCTTCTCGACGCTACTCTGGGCGGCATGGTCGGACGGACTTTATCTCACCGCGTGGCCGCGGCTGGCCACATTGCTCGTGTTCGCCGCACTGGCGTTCGGCTTCGCGGAAGGCGCAACTCACTGGAGCTATCTCACGATCGTCGGCACGAACGGCTTCGCCGGCAACGTTCTCGCTCCAATGGCGACGGCGAACGACTGGGGTGGCGGAGCCCATGTTGTGTTTGCCGACAATCTCGTGCTCCTGATGGTTGCCGTTGCCGTAGGGTCGTTGAGCGCTAATCTCGGCGTCACTCTCGTGCTGGGTTACGCGCTCGGTGACATTCTCGTAGCGGGACCCGCCCCGGCGAACCTCCGGTTCAACGATGTGGTTGCCGTCTGGATTTCTCGCCACGTTCCGCTTCTGACCAGCTACATCCTCTTCTTTCTGCTGGCGGCTCTACCAATTGTTATGGCGACGCAGCTGGCTCGGTCGGCCCATCCGCGTGTAGCCCGATCGAGATTCTGGACGGTTGGACTGAGTGCGCTCATTCAGGGTGCATTGATTTATTGCTGGGGAGCGGTAGCGCCGATGGTGTTTCGGACGGTGGCGCTCTGGTCCGGCGGTGACCCCCGCATCACAGTCCCGTTTTACAGGCACATCATCGGAACCTGGGTCGTTCCGACCGCAATCGTGGCGGTGTTGGCCCGTGGTCTAATTGCCACGAGTGCGGTCCAAAATCTTTCCTTCCGCGCAAAATTGGTCACGGCTAAGGCGATAGCCAGCGCCGTGCGCCTTCGGGTGCCGAAGTGGGCGCGAGCATTGATCACCGCCGCGCTGATCACGCTGCTCATGACCGGTTTTCTCGATCTGCGGAGGAATTGGAAAGAGGCCCACCTGTTCTCCAATTATGTTGAAGCCTACGTCGTGTTTATTGGATTGGCTCTTGTCTTCCTGGCTCACGCTTATGTCCTTCCGGGGATGAGGCAGTGGCAAGAGTGGGTCGGGCGAGTCGAACAGTACCCTGCCTTGCTCCGGCTCGCAGTTGCGACGACCGCGAGTTATTTGCTTTGCCTCGCGCTGGTCGCGATTCCCGGATTACAGTCCTCAGCGTCGGGTGAGTTTGGACCGGAAGTTACCGCAGTTTTGGTGGGGTTGGGACTGACATTGGTTCTCCTCCCAGAGGGATGGGGAGGCCGTCCCCCCGGCAAGCGTGTGTTGCCCTGGAGCCGGGTGCCGATGCCCTCCCGTACGACACAGGTCGGAATTGTCGGCATACTTCTCGTGCTGGTGAGCAAGAAGGCATATGCCGATTGCTACGATTTCGCGTGTTGCATGGCTGGAGCGGCTAAAGCAGCAGCAGCAGCAGCCGCGGGCGGCATTCCGTCTCTCGCAGGAGTCGCCGCGGCTACAGGAGCCACTCAGGCCGCGGCGGCTGCCTCTCGCTCCGCGCGTACCGACGCATGGAAAAGGGCTCACCTGCCGCAGCCCGATGGCCCGCCTACAATGGGTCCTCAAAAACCCGGCACGACTCCGCAGCCACTATATCCCCCGAACAAGTTTGACCCTCCACATTACGATAGCCCACCGGTTTTCCAAGGGTTCGATCCTGGCAGCCCGTGGTGGCACAAGCTCGGCCAGCTCGATTCCCATATGCGCAATACGATCGGCTGGTATCAGGACCATGGAAGCGATGGGAGAGTTAGACAACAGCCACAGCCTGGGTCGGCTAATCCGGAGCCGCCCGGAGGCTGGGTCGGCGACGGGCTCTGAGGACGGAGTTTGTTCTGATGAAAAAAACTACGCGGCGATTGCGTTTATCTACGGCCCTAAGAGCGGCTTGCCTGACGGCCGTGCGTCGGTAGCGGCCGCCGTCAATAGTTTGCGGAGAGCTACTCGTGGAATTCGGGACGGTAATCAGGCCTCAGGCGGCCGGCGCGTGTCAAATTTCACTCGCGAACTTTACAGGAAAATGGCAGAGCCTCCCAACGCGCTAACCCTCCTGGTTTCAGCCGAGACTGAGCCACTTCGAATCTACGATGCATTGGTCGCACACCGCTGTCTGACAGAGAAAGCGATTTGCGGGCGTGCGCCCTCCCTGCTTGTAATCGAGGGAGCTATTGGTGATTTCCAAAGCAAGCCAGCCATGGCTGGACCGACGGGGTCATATGTGATCCTGCTCGCGATGGCTAACGCAGGTCTGTTGAACCAGCACGCGCTGGAGCGGCTCAATAGTCTGCGCGTTTCACAAACGCTACGCGCGCGTCTGCGCTACTTTCTTCAGGAGCTGTGGTGGCAGCTTCGTTACTAAAATGTTCGGCGTACCATCTACCCTCGACCTGACTCCGTTCCACGGAACCTCACTCGATCAGATTGGTCTCGGTGAATTGATCGTATACCAGCCAACTAACCCGCTGGCGAGCGGGAAGGCGGGACGACGACGCGACGCTGTTCATGTGCGCCTTGAGGAGGAGAACGGCGAACACCCACAGCAGGCTCCGCACGTCTTTCTAGGTCTTGCGTTGGAAGCGGTGCACAGTGAGGGAGAAGGGAAGCGTGTGTCTGTTTCTGCGCCTGTTATGATGCCGTTTCGGCGAAAATTCACCCGCCAGGCTGCCGTATCGAATCGGCTCCGACGCTCGATTCGAAGGGACTAAGTCGGCAAGTTGTCGTAAGTGGTGAATGTGTGCCCCTGCTTTGGGAGCAGGAGGTCCCCGGTTCAAATCCGGGCGCCCCGACTGCATTGGAAAGGCCTCGACAGCACTTTCGTCGAGGCCTTTTCTTCCTTTCCGGAATAGGTAAATCTGCCAGCAGCACTTTGCAGATGGCGTCGCAAATTGCAAGCTCAGAGCCTAATGTATTGGGTTATAGCTGTTATGCTAACCCCGCCCACGCCATATAGTTGCACCGGCGCATGAGCTTGGCCAATCCCTTGCCTTATAAGGACGTCGCCAGCGCATGTTACCCGCCGCGAAGTGAGCCTCGTCTGATACGTCGCGGTCGGATTGCCGGAGACAGGGAGCACCCTTGATGAAGCGTCCGAAGAACGGATTCTCGATCATCGAAGTGTTGATGATCTTGATCGTTATTGGCATCCTCGCGTCGATCCTGATTCCGAGATTTACGGAGTCCAAGGAAAAGACTTACGTCGCTCAGATGAAGTCAGACCTGCGAAGTCTTGCGACGTACGAGGAGCAATACGCCGCCGAAAACGGTGGGCGCTACTTCACGGGAACCGCTACAATGGCCGCTCCGCTCCATGGTTTTCATCCTTCGGAGCACGTCACCATCATTGTAGGCACTTTTGCCGGCCCCACTTCGTGGCGAGGCGTGGCCAAACACTCACTCACGACGAAAAACTGCGATATCACTAACGGCGTGGTGAGCTGCTCCTAGGGGCGGCGGCGTGTTAGGTGGCGCTCGAACCGACCTAGGCGTTACTCGCGGCCGCCCTGCAATCGGTGTGTTTGCTCGGACTGCAATCGTGCTGAGAAGCGCTGCGCTTCCGAGATTCGCTCGACCTCGAGAGCTATAGAATCGACGGCCGTTTCGATTCGCTCCAGTCGCGAGTTGATAGCGCTGAGCTCTCTCGGCGGCACAGGCCTTGGCTCGAGCCACCTCGTAATCAGTCGCACGACCGGATAACCGAGCACTATCATTACGACGGCCGGCACCAGCCACGAGAGTACTTCACGGACGATGAGGTTTGGATCCGGCGGCATATTATGCCCGTGAGAGCAATAAGTTCATTGGCCCACTACGATGACAGCGATCTCCGGTTTCGAATCGTATGACTTAGGCAAACGACTTGCACGTCTCGACCGCGAGTAGAATGTAGCCCAAAACCCCGGAGGCATTACGTGAAACGCGCTGTTTTTTGGTTGACACTGTTGGCGTCAGTTGCGGCTTGCGAGACAAGCACAAATCCCCTGGATGGAATATTTGGAGGGGGCGGCGGCCTGACGGCGGCAGAGGCTAGCGGAAATTGGACCTTCACGCTGGAGAGGACATCGTTGTTCCCGTGCGCGAGCGGGCTCGCAAACAGTCAGTCAATCGTGGCTCACCTCGACGTTCTAAGCGACGGCGCCTTGAGCACTAACAGCAGCTGGCAGAATCCGATCTCAGGCGTCGTCGAGCCGCTCAGCGGATCTGTCGGCTTGGACGCAGGAACTCTCGATCTGGTATTCGCTGCGGGCAGCTCAGCGATGGAGCTTTTCCCTGGGACTATGACTTCGACCGGAACGGTTTCGAGCGCGACGATCACGGATCCGGCTGCCGGGTTTTCGTCACCTGTATTCCCGCCAGACCCTTGTCAGTACACCGCAACAGCGACGAAAACGGGTTGACCTCCGTGTGGTAGCCCCTGGCCTTTTCGCTGAGCCGAAGAGGATGGATAACTGAATGGATCAAAAAGACATTGTTTACGTGAACGGCGCCTTGGCTCCGCGCGCCGAAGCAAAGGTGTCCGTGGAGGATCGCGGCTTCGCTTTCGGAGACGGTGTTTACGAGGTGCTGCGAGCCGTGAACGGACGGCTCTTCGCGACTCGATTCCATAACGATAGACTCGAACGTAGTCTCGAGGGTGTTCGGATAAACCTCACGTCGGGAGATTCCCCCGCGCGGTTCGTCGATATCGGCAAGCAGCTACTTCGCGAAAACCGCCTTACCGACTGCGAAGCTACGCTGTACATCCAAGTCACCCGAGGCGCGACGACGCGTGCTCACTATTTTCCGCCACCCGACATAAGTCCCACGGTTTATATCTCCGTCGCGAGATTTACTCCGTACACAGAATTGGCACGCACAGGAGCCTCCGCGATCTCACACCCCGATCTGCGCTGGGGAAGGTGCGATCTCAAGACCCTCAACCTTCTGCCCAACGTCCTCGCTTCGCAAACCGCAAAGGAGAGCGGCGCGTTCGAGGCGATGCTCATTCGAGACGGAGTGATAACCGAAGGCGCACGGACAAATTTCTTCGGGGTCGTGGACGGTATGCTTCGGACCCATCCGTGCGACAATCACATTCTCCCGGGAATTACGAGATCGGTTCTCGAGGGAATCGCGCGCGACCTCGCCATCTCTCTCGATGAGACCCCGATTGCGGTCGCCGAAATTCCACGTCTCACCGAGCTGTTCCTGAGCGGAACGACGACCGATGTGATGCCTGTTGTGAAACTTGACGACAGGCCGGTGGGTTCCGGCAAGCCCGGAGAACTGACACGCAGGTTGCAACGCGTGCTCGCGGACAGTCTATCATCCACCGGCGACTAGACGCCGCCATACGACCGAAAATCTCAGGCGGAGCAGCACTGCGAGCAATCAACCGCTCGTCGGGCGTCGACAAACTTTACACACGCGTTGCAGGAATTGATTCAGATACAGGGAGTGGCTAGCTTACGCTTCGTAACGCGCCAGTAGCTCAGTTGGATAGAGCAACAGCCTTCTAAGCTGTGGGTCGGGGGTTCGATTCCCTCCTGGCGCGCCAAGCGACCGCACGCGCCGTTAGCTCAATTGGCAGAGCAAATGACTCTTAATCATTAGGTTGCAGGTTCGATTCCTGCACGGCGCACTATGGGCCTGACAACTGAGCCAACGATTACCGAAGACAAACGGCCACCAGATCGGTGGCCGTTTGCTTTTAGTGCGTCGCGACTCAATCCGTGGCGCGGGCTGGCTGGACTGCCCCGAGAGATCTGGCTCCTGTTCGCTACGAATCTGATCAATCGAGCGGGGATGATGGTGCTCCCGTTCCTCACGATCTACCTCACCCGCAGCCTTCATTTTTCGGCGGCGAGATCGGGCTTCGTGTTCGCAGTCTACGGGGCCACCGCAATCATCGCTGGTCCCGCGGCCGGGAAACTGAGCGACCGCATCGGCGCGCTGCCAATCATGCGCGCGTCGCTGCTCTCTTCGGGCACTGCGCTTTTGCTTTTCCCTCTGGCAACAACGTTTGCATCGGTGCTCGCCATCACCGCGTTGTGGGCAGCGTGTGCTGAAATCTTTCGACCGACTAGTCTCGCGGCCATCGCTCATGTCGTCCCACCGGGACAGCAAAAGCCTGCGTTTGCTCTGAACCGCCTCGCGATCAATCTTGGGATGAGCATCGGTCCCGCGCTTGGGGGGTTTCTCGCCACGGTTTCGTTCCACGCGATGTTCGTTGTCGATGCAGGAACGACCTTGATTGCCGGGACAGTGCTGTCGCTCGCGACGTGGAGGGCTTCGACGGGCGGTGGTGACGATCGCACAGCCCCGTTGAATGAGACGACGAGTGTCATGGATCAGTTCAGCACAGTTAGTAGACCGGTGGTACGCGCCGAAGTTGATAGCATTCTTCACGACAGGAGACTTGCCATCTTCCTGCTTGCCTCCGTGCTGGTGGGGATCGTGTTCTTCCAGCACGAGTCTGCTTTGCCGCTCTACATGGTTCAATTCCTTCACATGTCGCCCGCGTTTTACGGCGCACTCTTCACGATCAACACGCTCATCATCGTCGCCATCGAAGTGCCGCTCAACACGCTGACCGCGCGTTGGCCGACAACGTGGTCCCTCGTCGCGGGCTCTTCGCTATTCGCGATCGGCTTTGGCGGACTGGCGTTCGTCTCCACCGCGCCGGGGGTTCTTGGGCTAGTCGTTGTATGGACGTTCGGCGAAATGATGCTTTTTCCCGCAATGGCTGCGCACATTGGCGAAGTCGCGCCTGTTTCCCTCCGCGGAACCTACATGGGAGCGTACAGCATGTCTCTGAGTGTAGCCCTCACACTTGGTCCCTGGCTGGGAAGTCAGCTCCTCGGCTCTGGAGGACCGAAGCAAGTGTGGTCCGTCATGTTTGCGCTGGGGGCGCTGGGCGCGATTCTGATGGTGTACGCCGCGCCTCCACAGCGGCGGCGGCGTTCGCTAGCCGTCGCTGAATCTTAGCGACGATCATTTCGATTGCGATCGCGTTGTGGCCCCCGCGAGGAACTATCACGTCGGCGTAGCGCTTGCTCGGCTCGACAAATTGAAGGTGCATCGGCTGCACCGTAGAGAGGTACTGTTGTATGATCTCGTCGAGCGGGCGCCCGCGCACGTGAGTGTCGCGCTCGATCCGTCGGATGAGCCGGATGTCGGCGTCCGCATCGACGAAGACCTTCACGTCGCACAAGTCGCGGACACGTTCGTCCACGAACAGAAGAATGCCGTCGATAACGACGACGTCCGCGGGCTCGACGTGCGTGGTCTCGCCACGTCTTAGATGTGTGACGAAATCGTATTCGGGCTTATCGATGGCTCTCTGCTGACTCAGCGCCTCCAGCTGTGAAAAAAGAAGATCATAGTCAAACGCGTCGGGGTGGTCCCAGTTGAGCTGCCTGCGATCCTCGAGAGAGAGTGAGGAAAAATTCTTGTAATAGGCATCCATATCAATGAATGCCACGGATGATGTCGTAAGATTTTCAGCAACGTTCGCCGCGACGGTGGACTTGCCGGATCCAGAGCCGCCGGCGATTCCGATGATAAGTGGCTTGAGCATGCGACTCAAAGCTACGAATCCGGCATCTGGAACGCATTATGCCCCCCACGCTGCACACCTGAAATGCTGATCGACAGCAGGTCCTTCAATGAAAAAACAAACTTCCGCCGTCGCATTCCTGATCGTTCTGCTACTCGCGGCATGCAACGGGATGCGCCAGGGTTCCGCAACTTCCAGCGAGAACTCACCCGCGGCGATACGCGTTGACAATCAGAGCTTCGCGGACGTGACAGTGTACGCCGCCCGGAGCGCTCAACGCGTCCGCCTCGGTCTTGCCCCCGGTCACGCGAACACCGTATTCACGGTGCCCATTGTCTTGATGACTGGATCCACCCAACTGCGTTTCATTGCGGATCCTATTGGCGGTGCTCGTCCGTCGGTGAGCGAAGAAATCACGGTGGCGCCGGGTGACTCCGTTACGCTGACGATCCCGCCGCTCTAGCATCGTCCGTCTTTTCCAGCATTCTCGCCGCGCCTGGCGCCCTTCGTCTCCCTGCGCTACTGAGGGAACCCAGGGGCGGCGATTATGCTGAGCGCGCGAGGGAAGGATTTCACGGTGACGGCCGGCGAGTGAGCGCGATACAACTCACCGTCGATTTCCATAAGTGGCGCATCCGAAAACTCGAGCAAAGTCCTGACAATTCGCATCGTGTCGACGGCCGAGAGATCGACATGCGCTCCACGAAATGCGTGCGCGAAGATTTCTGCTCGGCGGATGACGTTGGTGTCGCGAATCAGGCAGAGATCGAGCTCGCCATCCAGCACCGAGGCATTCGGCGCTATTCGGAACGCCCCACCGAGGTAGCGGCCGTTGGAAATCGTGAGCATAAGTGCGGTCGCTCGTCGCTTCTCGAGACCAGTGTCAATGCTGATGTCGATGGACCGAAAGCCAAACAATTGCCGTAGCGCTGATACGACGTAGAGTGCGTTGCCCTTCAGGAAGCGCGCACGGCGAGTGGCTTCCAGAACCGCTGGATCGAAACCAAACCCGCAGCTATTTATGAAATAATGTCCATCAGCGCTCGCCGCGTCGATCCGCGACTTGTCACCTTTCGCAACGAGCGCCGCGATATCGCGAGCCGCCATTCGCGAAACGCCGAGTGTCTTGGCGAAGTCGTTGCCTGTTCCCGCAGGTATCACAGCCAGGCTGCAGTTCGAGGCGGCTGAAAGAATCTCCGCTGCAACCCGTGAACATGTCCCGTCCCCACCCGCGACGACGATTATTCCGAACCCGGCGGCCATCGCATCCCGTGCGATTACGGCCTCGTCTCCTTGCGCCCGCGTTTGAAAAACCGACGTTCCGAGCAGGGCGTCGAACGCCTCTTTAATCTCCCCAAGCCTGCGCCCGGTCCCTCTCCGACCGGCTGTCGGATTGACGATTACGCAGCTTCTAATTTTGCTGCCATCATTGGGAGGGGCGATGCCACAATGGAGAGGCCCGCCCTAACTAAAATGCCGACCCGACACAGCATCCAGGATCGCACTCGAACCACACTCCGCTTGTCGCAGTCAGTGCAGTTCCTCGTGCCGTCGCCGCGCCTCCAAAAAACCGGGAAATGAGGCTCGGTCCCGGGCCTTGGCTGTTTCCTGATCGCCGCATAGAATCGCGTGGGGGAATCGCGGGGATACATTCGGAGTAGTCGCGGAAGTCAGTGTCCGAAACGCGGTCGCTCGCCTGATACCTGTGACATACTTGAATGGGTCCCAGATCTATCTTCGTGGCCGTTCCAGTTCCACTGACGGGTAGCTCGAATAGTGACAGCCTCGCCCCCGCACCACTCGAATTCGGCTCTAGATATACGAGATATTCCGTTCCGGCTTTGAGTTTGTAATTCGACTCTTCGGATGTTCCGTTGTTTTTGATTCTTCCGATAACTCTCGCGTGCGTTAGTACACTCGTCGGATTGATCGTGGTGGTGTTTCCGATTGATTGAATGTCGACGCACCCCTCGCAAGTCCCGCGTGTGTATGAACGGATCGGACCCCGGTTCTTGAACTTTGCCATATCCGCACGAATCTTCCCGAAGTCGGCTGGAGCGTGGTCCGCGGGAAGTTCGATCTCCGCCGCGGGATCCCGACGGCCAGGTCCTGTGCCCCCCGTCCCTCCCGAAGCACAGCCTGCCAGCAAACATGTTAAAGGCAAAAGACCGAGCTTCCTCGACCACGCTCTCGGCATCGACGACATCGTATCCCCCTTGGAAAAAGTCGGCACGCGTCAGTACGGATCGATTCTCACCCACTGGCTGTCGCCAGGGTCTTCATTCTTTGCGCGGTTGAACGAACAGCTGGATCGGCGTTTCTCCATAGCATCGCAACTACGCGGGCCCAACGTCGGGCCGTCGTCCCGTCGCCATTTGCGGCAGCCAAGTCCGCCCGTAAAGCCATGGCGAGTACGGTTGCCGCCGCAGCGCCCGGCTCGCTCAATCGTCCGGCGCTCATCATCGGAATTCCATTTAGTGCTCGATCAAGTTGAGAGATGGCAGCCGACGTGTCACCGATTGCGGCTCGTAGCCACGCTTCCTGGTAGACGTAGTCCATCGAGATGTCACTTGGTCTGTATGGCCGCCGCGCAACCGCGCGCAACTCGAGCTCCTTCCTTACCTCACCGAAATCCTTCCTCGCGAACGCCCGCTGCGCACGGTACAAACCATTTCGCGGATTCGTAATCGCGAGCGCGGATGTCCCGCCGGTGCACGGAGTCATGAGGCTCAAAGAGCGCGTTGTCAGGGCGACTCGCACCGCATCCTGATCCTTCGCTGCTACCGAGCTTTCGATTTCCCGTTCGATGCCATTCCTCAGCGTCTGAAGACTATCGCCGCATCCACCCAGCGCGGCATAGCTGAAGAGTGCTGCGGCGCGCTGCTTTATCGCCGTGGAGAGCGTCAGCCCATTCAATTGTGGAATCATGAAGTTCTTTGTCGCCTCTCGCGCCACAGTGCTGACTCGTCCGGTCAGCGCCGCCAGACCAACCAGAGCGGGCGGGTCGTTGGTGTCGGCCTCATCCGCCGCCAGCAGCGAATCAGCGGCCTGCAGGAAGCCAGCATAATCGCCGCGCCGGAACTTGAATCGGGCGCTCTGCGCAGCGAGCCGCAATCGTTGCTGTGGGTCGACGGAGAGCGCCGCCGCCCGCGCGAGGGCGGCAGTCGCAGAGGTCGCCGGGTCTCCGCCGGGCTGAATATCTCCGCGCGCCTCCAGCGCGTCGGCGAGAGATTCATACGCGTCGGGACTGGTCGGAGCAAATCCGACCCACTCAGTTGCGAGACGGAGTAGCACCGTCGTGTTTCTGGCCAGCGCTTCATTGAGCGTTGCGGTCGCCGCCGGTGGAAGCCCGGTTCTGAATTGGGAGATAGGGTACGGCACAAAAGCGAGCGTATCTGCCGGCGTTAGCGACGGGAACGCGGCAAACAGAGGCGCGGATTGATCGTCAAGGCGTGGCGCGACACTCGTCGGCAGCAGCCTGCTGAGCCTGTCGAAGCTCAAGAGCCTGTGCATGCCGGGCTCGAGTCGGAGCGCCCGAACGTAAGACTTGAAAGCCGCGTCGTAGCTTCCGCGCCAGCTCCAGTGAGATGGGCTCCGGACGTCGGGGATTACCACGCGGTCCAGAAACTGGCATTCGCCGAGGCCGTACCATCCTGCGAAATCCGCTGAATCGACGCGTGTGAGTGCGCGATAGGCAGCGCACGCACTCGGATACTTCGAAGCGGCGAGGCTCGAGAGTCCGACCGTCAGCAGGCTATCGCGTCCTGAAAGACGGCGCAGTCCAGCAACTGCGCGCTCAGCGTGGGCCGCCCACGTCGACTGTGCCGTTGGTTGCTGCCACTCCATTACTTGTCCGAGCCAAAGCTGCGCGGAATAAAATTGAGGATCAGCGGACACGGCATCCGAAAAATGCGCCTCCGCCAGCTTGAGATCCCATCGCGCGACGGCAAGGTGACCGGAAACATACGCCGACCACGCTGGGTAACTTCTGGTAGCTCCGCCGGACGTCAGCGCACGCACGGGCACTCCGGGAATCGTGACTAGCCCAAGTGCGGCGCGAGCGAAATCGCCCGTTGCGCGCGGGTTGTCAAGCACGACCTCCGCGACGCTACCGCCGGACGCAGATAGATCGTACAACTCGGCACGCGACTGCATCGAATCCGGCGTACCCGTAACACCTCCCCACACCAGCTTTCCGGCGCCCAATCGGCGCGCAATCGAGCGCGCCTCTGTTAGCGATCGCGGCCATCTTCCGCGTCCGCCCATCGCGTCCGAGACCTGGAGGTCAGACACGAGATCCAATCCGTTCCACGCACGAAATGCGTTGTAAAGCTGGTCGGTGGATTGCGCGGCCAAATCAGGGGAGATTCCCGGACCGGGACTGAAAGGGAGAATGACAAAGCGCGTCGGATCAGGGGGCGGCGAGACGCGTAGCCACCCTCCGCGGACCGCGATAACCGCGACAGCCGTCGCTATCGCGATAGTGCCGATTGCCGCGACCATACCGAGTCTCCGGCGGACGGAATGCGAGAATCTCGCGGCGAGGTCTGACAATGACCCGGCTCCGCGGGGCACTTCCCGGGGCTGAGGAGAGGGAGGGGTGCTCGGGACGGGTTCCCGCTCAGCGACTGGCATCGGGGTCGAAAGCACGATTGGCCGTGCGACTAGCGTCGATCGCTCGCGAGCAAGGCCCAGAGTCAGGGCGCTTGCAAACTCGGTTGCGGCGGGGTATCGCTCGTCAGGATTTCGAGCGAGAGCGGTGCCAATCGCGGAGTCGAGCCAAGCCGGCACATCGCGCCTGATTTGCGAAGGGACTGGAGGCGCCTCCGTGAAGCGCTTCACAAAGCCCTCTTTGCCGGAAAATGGAGGTTTGCCTACGAGCATTTCGTAGAGGACGCTTCCGAGGCTGTAGATGTCGGACCTGAGGTCAACCGTTCGTTCGCCGAGGAGTTGCTCGGGAGCCATGTAGGCCGGCGTGCCAGGACTACCGACGCCTGTGCGGGTGAGTTGTCTGATTCCCGCCAGATCTATCGCCCGTGCAATCCCGAAATCCGCGACAATTGCATGGCCACCAGAGAGGAGAATGTTCTCTGGCTTGATGTCCCGATGAATGATGCCGCGCGAATGCGCATATGAAAGCGCGTCGGCCGCTTCCTGAGCGATGCAGACTGCATCCGCGATCGCTAGGTGCCTTTGCCTTTGAATTCGATCCCGCACCGTTTCTCCCTCGACATATGGCATGACATAGTAGAGGAGTGCTTCGACGTGTCCCGAATCGTGGAGAGGAAGAATGTTTGGATGTTGTAGCCTCGCGAGCATTCTGATCTCGCGGATGAAACGCAGCTCGCCTGTTTCGGAAGTCGGGTCCGCGTTGAGAACCTTGATCGCGACCTTGCGCTCGTGCTTCAGGTCGCGGGCAAGGTACACCGTAGCGAAAGCTCCCTGTCCAATCTCGCGCTCGATCTCGTAGTGTCCGCGGAGCGCGGCGCGCAACGGAGCGATTGGATCGACCGGACGTCCATACGTAGACGCGTCCATGGTGCCGGGAGGCTGGAGCATTCAATCCGCCTGTGATTCTCGCAAACATACGGGTTAATGCCAAGACCGCCAGCGTTTCCTTTGTGAAGTCCTGGCAGCCAACGGCGCGGCGAGCTATGGCTTCGAGGTGAGGCGGCAGGCCTTGGTGTCGTCAGAAAAACATTCCGGAAGCGGGGGTTGAACTCGATTCCAGGTGCGGCTAGCTTGCGATTCCCCTTCTGAGCGATTCGGCTCGACTCAGGAAGAGCGGTTGAGGCGGGAACGCTAAACAAATTTGCTTCGAATCACTTGACGAATGAACCAGTTCAGTTTATTCTTCAAGGCTGCCAGAGAATCGGCATCAAAATATGAAAAGCCGCCGGAATAGTGGCGTGCAAGCTGATTGAAAATCGAAGTTGAGATCGATGGATGTGCGAGGCGAGGTCTATGATCCGGAGCTATTTCAGTGTTCCGGGGAGACTTCAAAACCTGATAACATTCAAAGTGATTCCGGACGTGGAAGTCTTTTCAGACTTACGTCTGGAGACGACTGCGTTCGGAAGAGCAATCAAATCTTCAAACTATTGGAGAGTTTGATCCTGGCTCAGGACGAACGCTGGCGGCGTGCTTAACACATGCAAGTCAAGGGGGCCCAGCAATGGGCAACCGGCGAACGGGT